>NZ_JBQENM010000009.1:139672-329993 GCF_052044795.1 Ensifer sp. 22521 | reverse complement strand
GGTCCGATCGCGGTCAAGGACCCGGTCTACAAGGACGAACGGATTTCGACATCGAAGTCCGGTCTCGGCCAGTTCGTCTTCCAGGATGGCACCAAGCTTGCGGTCGGCTGGGGTTCGTCCGTGGTCATCGACAAATTCGTCTACGATGATGCCAAGTCGGTGAAGAAGCTGACGATCATGGCCGCCAAGGGCACGTTCCGCTGGATCAGCGGCAAGTCCGGGCACTCCGCCTATGAAATCGTCACGCCGGCCGGCACGATCGGCGTTCGCGGCACCGCCTTCGATTTTTATGTCGGCCGCGACGGCACGACCGCTGTCGTGCTGCTCAGCGGCGCCGCAAGCTTCTGTGGCGCCGGCGGCTGCCGGCAATTGACGCAGCGTTGCGACTGCGTCGTCGCCAAGCCTGGCGGCGGCATCAGCGATCCGAGAAGAGTCAGTCGCAATACATTGAAATCACTAGGCAATGCGCAAGCCCTTCCTTTCCTCTCCGGTGGGCAACGACTGTCCGGAGCGCTGGGCTGGGCGGGGGGTGGCTGCAGCCTTGCGGCGGTGTTCCAGGAGGATCTCGAACGCCAACCGCAAACTGTGCAACCCCCCGCCGTCGAGCAGCGTCAACCAATACCGCTGATACCCAGGACGCAGCGCCAGGAACAAAGGCAGCGGCAGCAGCAGAGCGGACAGAGCCAGCGGCAGCGGCAGGAGCAGCGCCAGGAACAGGGACAAGGACAGGGTAGCCAACGGCAGGAACAGTCCCAGCGGCAGGAGCAGGAACAAGGGCAGGGCCAGGGCAGCCAACGCCAGGAACAGGAACAGCGGCAGGAACAGTCGCAACAGGGCGGTGGAACGCAGCGCCAGGAACAGAGCCAAAGCCAGAGCCAGACCCAAAGCCAGAATTGAGCGCCGACCGTGTGCGCCGCTGACGGCCTGTCGTTTGCCAACGCTTTCGGCGCAGCGTTCACGATGCGTCGGCAACGACCTGTCGCTAGGCACAAGCGGGCCGGCGCTAAACCAACGACAAATCAAAGCTTTGCGAACGATCCGAGAGCCCAGGTCGAGGCGATGTGCCGGGCGGTCGTCTGCGGCTGAGGTCCGGCACGTTTCACTCCGCCGGGCGCTTGGCGTCTTCGACCGGCGTTTCGGCGAAATGCTCCGATCGGCGCGACATCCGGGCGTAGAAGCCGACCAGGCCCGGTGCCAGGGCGGCAGACTTCAGCTTCGCTGCGTTGATGATGCTGCGGCTCGAGGTCGCGCGCGTGCGTAGCACCGAGACGAGCCGGTCATGCAGCAGCCGCAATTCCGCGAAGGCGGGCGAGGCGGCGAGGTTCTCGTCTCCGGCGACCGCGAAAAGCCGGGTTCGCGTCGTCTTTCCCTTGAGGCCCAGGCTTCCCGCATCCAGCAGCGCGCAATTCGGCAATGCCTCAGCCGTCGCTTCCGACACGAGCACGTCGAAGTTGACGTCCTTGCAGGCCGCTTCGATGCGGGCCGCGATGTTGACGGTGTCGCCGACCGCCGAATAGTTGAAGCGGGTTTCGGCACCCATGTTGCCGACGCAGGCGAGCCCGGTATGGATGCCGATGCCGATGCGCACCTCATGGCCGGAGCCGAAACCGAAGGCGTCTTCGGCATTCAGCCGGGCCAGGGTCTCGCGCATGCCGAGCGCGGCGCGAAGTGCCTTTTGCGGATGGTTGACCACATCGACCGGGGCGTTCCAGAAGGCCATGATGGAATCGCCGATGAACTTGTCGAGCGTGCCCTCATTGGCGAGCACATGGCGGCTCAGCGCGTCGAGCAGCGTGTTGAGGAAGGCGACGACCTCGGTCGGCGTCATGCGCTCGCTCATCTCGGTGAAGCTGCGCACGTCGACGAACATCACCGTCAGCTCGCGGTCGTCGCCGCCAAGGCTCAGCGCATTGCGCGTGTGCTCGATGCGATAGAGCAGCGATGGCGAGAGATAGCGCCCGAAGGCCTGGCGGACCTCGCGTCGTTCGCGATCCGTCACCAGGAAGCGATAGGCGGTGGCGGAGAAATGGGTGATCGAGGCGGCGAGGATCGGCGCCAGCGGATCGACGAGCAGCCCGCCATAGTAGAAGGCGAGCCAGGAGGCTGCGAGCCCCAACACCGTGACCGCGAGGCCGCAGACCAGCGCCACCACGGGGCTGACGAAAGTGGTCAACAGCACGAGCAGCGTGCCGGCCAGTGCGATCGAGAGGATTTCGAGCCCGTCGGCCCAGTCTGGACGCGACAGATAGCGGCCGGAGAAGATCTGCTCGACGATCTGGGCATGGATGGAGACGCCGGGCACGTTCTGCCCGAGCGCGGTGGTGCGCACGTCCTGCAGTCCGGCAGCCGACGTGCCGATGAAGACGATGCTGCCTTCGATCGCGGCGCGAACGTCCGGAGAGGAGGCTTCGTCCGTGAGAACCCGCCGGGCGGAAATGTAGCGCTCCGTCGTGTCCGGCGTGACGTAGAGCCAGAGTTCGCCGGTCGAGGTGAGCGGCACGACGAAGTCGCCGATCTTGACGGCGGTGAGCGTGTTGGCGACGTTGGGTGCTGCGGCGAGCACATAGGTCGAGGCGCCCTGCGCCACGCGCAGCGCCTCCAGGGCGAGGCTCGGGTAGAACTGCTGCCCGTCGCTGAGGAACAGCGGTGCGGCCCGCACCACCGCGGAGGAGGAGCCGGGATTGAGGCTGATATGGCCGAGCCCGGCGGCGTTGGCTTCGAGCTGGGGCCGTAGCGGCGTTGCGGCGTGCAGGCGCGGCGGCGCCTCGGCAGCGGTTTCGCCGGTGAAGGCAAAGCCCGCCTTGACCGACGGCAGGTAACTGCCGTCGTTGGTGAGGCCGAAACCGAGCACGACCGGCTTGTCTTGGATCGCCTGGGCAAAGATCTCGTCATTATCGGGCAGGGTTGCGACGAAGGATGGATCGACGCCGCCGACGTCGCGCACGACCGTGCGCGGCGACAGGCGGTCGGGCTCGGCAAAGAGCACGTCGAAGGCAATCGCTGCCGCGCCCATCTCGGTCAGCCGGTTGGTCAAATTCGCCAGGCGGTCGCGCGGCCAGGGCCATTGGCCGAATTCACGCAGCGACGCCTCGTCGATATCGATCACCTTGACCGGCATGGTCTCGAAGCCGCGCGGCGCGATCCGCTGGTATTCGTCGAAGGTGACGTCGCGCGCCTGCCTCAGAAGCTGCGGATCGTTTGCGCGCAGGACCGTGAAGAACGCCACCACTGTGAGGCCGATGAGAACGCCGAACAGCTGGGCTCGTGTCATGGCGGCCTACGGGACGATGGGCAGGCCCGCCTTGACGAGCCCGTCTTTGAAATGTGCGTGGTCGGCAGGGTCGACATAGCCGGTGAAGAAGCGCCAGTAGCGCGGTAAATCGACAGGCGCGTTGGCGACGGCCTCGGGAACGATCCTGCGGGCTTCCTCGTTGCGGTCGAGCTGGCCAAGGCAGGCGAGCAGAATGACCAGGTTGAAATAGGTGCGGCGCAGGAGCAGCGCCCGTTCGGCGTGACGCAGCGCTTCCTCGTAATTGCCGAGGTGGTAGTGGGCGAGAGCGATGCGGTTGAAGAAGAGGTAGGTCAGGGGATCGTGCGGGCTCAACCTCAGGGCCTTGTGCAGCGGGTCCAATGCCTCGGCGAAACGGCCGATGTAGATGCGCGCCCAGCCGAGCGCCATGTGAGCGAGCGCAAAATTGGGGTTGAGATCGATCGCCTGTTGCGCCTCCTGGACCGCGGCATGCGGCCGCCGGGCAGCGAAATTGGCGAGGCACATGACATAGTGGCAATAGGGATCGTGATCCTCGATCACAACGGCGCGTGCAGCCTCCGCCGCCAACTCCGCGCTATCCCGGTCAATGTCGTCGCTGAAGCCGAAATAGCAGCGGGCAAACAGCGAGCGGGCCAGCATCATGTGCGCGCGGCCGAATTCGGGGTCGAGGGCGATCGCGCGGCGTTGCCACTCGATCGCGTCGTCGAAATGCGCGGCGGAGTCCTGCGCATTGTGCAGCAGCGTGCCGCGCATGTGGCATTCATAGGCGTCGAGATTGTCGCTGCCGCGTAACAGCGCCCGGCGGTTTTCGCCAATCAGGATCTCCGGCTCGATCGCCGCGACCACATGTTGGGTGATCTCATCCTGGATGGCGAAAATGTCGGCGAATTCGCGCTCGTAGCGCTGCGCCCAGAGATGGATGCCGGTTTCCGCCTCGATCAACTGTCCGGTGACGCGCACGCGCGAGCCTGAGCGGCGCACGCTGCCCTCGACGATGTAGCGCACGCCGAGATCGCGGCCGATCTGTTTGACGTCGACGGCGCGGCCCTTGTAGGCGAAAGAGGAGTTGCGGGCGATGACGAAGAACCAGCGGTAGAGCGACAACGCCGTGATGATGTCCTCGGTCAGACCGTCGGCGAAGAAGTCCTGTTCGGGGTCGCCGGACATGTTGACGAAGGGCAGAACGGCGATCGACGGCTTGTCGGGCAGGGCAAGCGGCATGCCGGGCAGATCCGGCCTCACCGGGTCCTCATGCCAGTCGACGCGGTGCACCGGCACCGGGCGCGGCATGTTCTTGAGCGCGCGATCGCCAAGCCGGTGCACGGGAAACTCCAGCTTGCCGACGATCTGGTCGTGCAACGCACCGGAGATGCAGATGTCGGCCGGCTTCGCCACCTGCTGCAGCCGCGCCGCCACATTCACGCCGTCGCCAAGCAGGTTGCCGCCGTCGACCACGACGTCGCCGAGATTGAGGCCGATGCGGAACTCCATGCGCCGCTCCGGCGCGAGGTCGGCGTTTCTCCGCTGCAGGGTCCGCTGGATGGCGACCGCTGCCCGAACCGCCTGCACTGCACTCTGGAATTCTGCGACAAGGCTATCGCCAGCGGCGCCGAAGATGCGCCCGCCATGCTCGGTCACAAGGCTTGAAATCGTTGCACAATAGGTGGCAAGCGTTGCGAGCGCACCTTCCTCGTCAATCGCGACAAGGCGACTGTAGCCAGCGACATCGGCAGCAAGGATCACGGCGAGCTTCCGTTCCAAGAGGGCAGCCCCTCCCGCGGCATCTGGTCAGAAGGAAAATAAGCGTAACTTAAATTAGAAAAGTCGAGAAGCATAAATTGCCCCGATTTGTGTCCATTGCTGGGCCGGAGGCGCAAATAGACGGTTCGTGTGGCCTCTACGACAGATTGTGTCCGTCGACGCTTCCAGGCGTGCGGCGATTGTGCAAGTTTCGCAAAGTCAGAACCGCGCCGTCAGGCGTTCGTCATTCAAAGGCCGCCAATTGATCATCTCCTGCCTGCATACGGCCGACAGCAACGTCGCCGTTTTCGAGAATGCTGCGCGCGAACTCGGATTGTCCTCCGCGAACTTGCGCCATACGGTCCGCGCCGATCTGCTGCGCGCGGCGGAGGAAGCGGGCGGCCTGACCGAGGACATCACGCAGCAGACCGCGGCGGTTCTCTCGGCGCTGGCGGCAGAGGCCGACGTGGTGCTGCTCACCTGCTCGACGCACGGGCCGAGCGTAGCGAAGACCGGGATGGGCAATGCCGTCCCGATCGTGCGCGTCGATGCGGCGCTGGCGGAGAAAGCGGCCGCGACCGGCGGCAAGGTGGTTGCGCTTTGCGCGGTGGAAACGACGGTCGCACCCACCACGGCGCTTTTTGCCGAGGCGGCGCGTCGTTCCGGCGCTGTCCTCGAGGTTCGTCTCGTCGAGGGTGCGTGGGCGCTGTTCAAGGCGGGAAGCCGTGACGGCTACCTTGCCGCAATCGCCCAGGCGGCAGAAGCGGCCTATGAGGATGGAGCCTCCATCGTTGCGCTGGCCCAGGCGTCCATGGCTGGCGCCGCCGATCATGTCCGCAACGGACCGCGGCCGTTGTCGAGTCCGGCAGCCGGGCTCGAGTCGGCCATGAATATGATCGCCGACTAGCGATATTCCGTTATCCGGCTAATGATTCTCGGGATTTAAAGGGCGGCAGCGAACTTCGCGCACCCCATACGACGGTCTGCGCTGTAGGATGCGGTCACTATGACCCTGATTCGACCCACACGTGAAGACGATACAGCTTTGCTGCCCGGCATCGAGCGCTCCTCCGGCGCGCTTTTTCGCACCATCCCCGACCTGGCCTGGATTGCCGACGACGATGTGCAGTCCGCGCAAGCTCATGTCGACTTCCTGCGCACCGGCCTGTCCCTGGTGGCCGTCGACGAGCAGGATCGACCGCTCGGCTTCCTTTGTGCCGCGAGCGCCGAGGGTGCGCTGCACATCTGGCAGCTTGCCGTGCTGCAGGAAAGCCAGGGCCGCGGGCTTGGGCGCGCCATGATGCTGGCTGCGATCGCGCATGCGCGCGCCCGTTCGCTTGCCGCGGTAACGCTGACGACGTTCCGCGATCTCAAATGGAACGAGCACTTCTACCGCACACTCGGCTTCGCTACGCTTGCCGGGGACGAACTCGACGCGCGTCTCGCGCAGATCCTTGCAAACGAGGCCGCGCACGGCCTTCCGCCCGAGCGGCGCTGCGCAATGTGCCTGGCGCTCGCGTGAGGACGCGCATCAGCGGTCCGCCCGATGCGGCGATGCAGATCTCTGGTCCGGTTGGGCTTTAGGCCCTCCGGCGCAAGGCCTGGTGCGAAGTGGTCCCCGCCCTTGGCTTGCCGCTCTAGAGCGCCGTGCGTTCAGGTGAACGCACTAAGGTCGCTCTAGCACATTGTTTCTAGAGCATCCCGCTTCAAGTGATTCCACGTGAAGCGGGATGCTCTAACGCCGGACGCCGACGACCTGGCCCCGCGCGAACTGCGAGACCCTGACGCCGCCGGACTGATTGCCGCCGATCAACTGGGCCGTCGACTTCGACAGCGTGGACAGGATGCCGACGTGGTAGCCACGACCGGTGCGCACGACGACAATATCGCCGGCGCGCGCATAGGCGAGCTTCACCGGTGCACCGAACCGAAGCCACGAGCGGGCGAAGCCGAAGCTCTGCGGTGGACTGCGGCCGGACTTGCGGGCAACCATGCCCATGAAATGGCCGCACCAGGGGGTACGTGCAGGGTTGATGCCGAGCGCTGCGCGAAGGGTCTTGTTGTTCTTGACCTCGTGCAGGCCTTTATATTGCTGCGCCTGGGCAAGCATGCCCGCGCTGGCGAGAGTTGGCGATAGGAGCGCGACATAGGCAGCCGCAAGAAACGCCAGGACCTTCATGGTCAGGTCTCCTTGACAAGTTGCTGGGTGCGAACGGTCGGGGCGGCCTGGCGATCGCCGGCATGGCACCCGGTTGCTCAACTGTTTCCAATGTTCCCATGGGAAATTTCAGCGGACATGCGCGTGCCCAGCGTCTGATACGCAGCATCGGCGTGTCGGCGAACCGCGCGCAAGGCGCGGAGCCAACTTCACGGCAACCGCCGTTTCGAAGTGTGGTATTCCCCTGCCTGTCCCGTCGGACAGTCGAGCGACATTGCTCATGCGCCAGTACAAAATTGTGGCAAAACCCGTAAAATATTGGGGCATGACTTGCTAAATGACGGAAAAAATGCCGGTTCGTCGTCGATTCGACACCCTGACCGGCAGAAAATCCCGTATCGGCTCGCTCCGAGGCGTCACTTGAGCCAATGGAAGGCCGGCAGGACTTGCGCCCGGACGGGGCTGCGGGGCATCGTCGGAGCATGATTCGCGCCCCGAGGTTCTCTATGTCCTTCACTCTCTCTCCGGCCTATCTCTGGCCGATTCTTCTGCTCCTGTTTTCCAACGTCTTCATGACCTTCGCCTGGTATGGGCATCTGAAATACACGTCGTCACCGCTCTACATGGCGATCGTGGCAAGCTGGGGCATTGCCTTCTTCGAATATTGCCTGGCGGTGCCGGCCAACCGCATCGGCCATCAGGTCTATTCCGCCGCACAGCTGAAGACGATGCAGGAGGTGATCACGCTTCTGGTCTTTGCCGCCTTCTCAGTTTTCTGGCTGAAGGAGTCGATCGGCTGGAACCATCTGGTCGGTTTCGCCCTGATCGCCTTAGGCGCCTCGTTCATCTTCAAGGGCTAAGAGGCGTCCGGCCGCTGTAGCGGTTAAGACCGCTGCAAACAAAAAGGCAGGGCCCAAGCCCTGCCTTTTGCATTGTTAACGGTCTGCAGCGCGTCGCGCTGGCGTCAGACCATGGCTGCCACGGCCGGCGCGACGTGCGGCCAGACCTCGACCCAGCCGCGATAGATCATGTCGAGCGCGACATAGAGGATGATTGCGAGGCCGATATAGGCGATCCAGTGATAACGGTTGAGCAGCCGGGCGATGAAACCGGCTGCCACGCCCATCATCGCAATCGAAAGCGCAAGGCCGATAACCAGGATCGTCGGATGTTCGCGGGCGGCGCCTGCGACGGCCAGCACGTTGTCGAGCGACATCGAGATGTCGGCGATGACGATCTGGATGGCCGCCTGCATGAAGGTCTTCTGGGGCGCGTTGCTGGCAGCGCCGCCTTCGCCTGCCGCGTTAGCTGCCTGCTGCTCGCGGATTTCGCGCCACATCTTCCAGCAGACCCACAGCAGCAAAATACCGCCGGCGAGCAAAAGGCCGATGATTTCCAGGAGCTGGACCGTGACGCTGGCGAGCGCGATGCGCAGCACGGTTGCCGCGATGATACCGACGAGGATGACCTTCTTGCGCTGCTCCGTCGGCAGCCCGGCGGCGGCAAGGCCGATGACGACGGCGTTGTCGCCGGCAAGAACGAGGTCGATGACGATGACTTGCAGAAGCGCTGCCAGACCGGCAGCGGTAAAGATTTCCATGATGCGACAGTCCCCCGACGTGCCATGATGCGAGATTCAAATATGTCTAACGGATAAAGCACCGCATCGCCTCGGGATCAAGGGGCGAGGTGCACCCAAGGCAGAAAACCTCCGCAGACGATTCGATCGATAGTCTCAATCCAGGAGATCGAAGGCCCGATACATCCAGAGAAGCTGATAGGCGACAGCGACGACGACGAAGGCGGCATGGAAGCGCCGATTCGCCGTCCAGGCGGCGGCGATGCAGAAGAGGATATAGGCGGTGTTGCGGGCGGGGTATTCGAGACCGTAGGAGGCAAAATACTGCTTGCCCTTCAGCGCGGTGTCGACGAGGTCGACGGCAAAGGCAAGCGCGAGGAAGCCGAAGAACCAGGCACGGCGCGACATGAAATAGTGTTCGTAGTCGCTATAGTCCTCGAGCGTCGTCGGGAACAGCATCACGCAGAGGAAGAAGAAGACGCAGCAATAGAGGATGACGAACAGGTAGACGCTGACGTCGATGACGGCCAGCGAATGCAGGTGGAACTCCCACCACCAGAAATGCACGAGGAAGACGAACATGAACAGGACCCAGCCGAGGTGGATCCAGTAGACACGTGTCTTGCCGGGGTGCTGCACGAAGAGCGCCAGTCCGCTGAGCAGCCTCGCCAGGCTCAGGCTGACGACCATGCCCATAACGGTGCGGATATGCGGGAAGATTTCCGGGTTGGTCGGAACCTGATCCACGGCCGCCGCTCCTATTCCTCCGCCGGCACCGGCTTGGGCTTGCCGTTTTCGTCGAGCGCGACCATGACGAAGATCGCATCCGTGACCTTTTCCATGCGATGCGAAGAGAGATAGCGCTGGGCCCAGGCCTCGACCTTGAGCGTCATCGAGGTGCGGCCGACCTTGACGACATCGGTATAGATGCAGAGCGTGTCGCCGATCTTGACCGGAAGCGCGAAGGCCATCTCCTTGACGGCTGCCGTGACCACACGGCCGCGGGCGCGTTCGGCCGCACGGATACCGCAGGAAAGGTCCATCTGTGCCATCACCCAGCCGCCGAAGATATCGCCGGCCGCATTGGCGTCTCCGGGCATGGCGAGCGTGCGCAAGGTCAGCTCGCCGGTCGGTTTGGTCTGTTCGGTCATGCGGCCTGTCTCCCTGTTGGATGAAAGATGTAACCCGACCGCGCTTGCCGAGGGAAGGCCCGCCGCCGCACAAATGCGAGCAGCATCCCACCGTGCCGTCGCCTTAGACTTTCGAAGGGGTGCTTGAGAAATGTGAAATTTAGGGATCGGTTGTTAGGGGCTTTGCAAAGACCTTTCCCTATCCTGCAGGCTCTTGGAGTGCGGCCGGCCATGCCAGCTGCGGCCAGGTTGCGAAGGGGCGGCGCCGGGAGCGCCGAAGGGGCAGGGGATTGGCAATGAAGAAATTCAGGATCTCGGCGCGTCTCTACGCGCTGGTGGCATTTGCGCTTTTGACCATGGCAGCAGCGCTGACATTCGGTCTGTTTCAGGCGCAGGACAAGCTCGTTGGCGAGCGCAAGGCGATGCTCGCGGCAATGGACGAGAACGCTATCGCGGTGTTCGACGCCTATCACAAGCAGGAGGTGGCCGGCACGCTTTCGCGTGAGGAGGCGCAGAAGCGCGCGCTCGAGGCGATCAAGGCGATGCGCTACCAGGGCAACGGCTATTTCTGGGTCAACGACATGCATCCGACCATGGTGATGCATCCGATCAAACCGGAGCTCGACGGCAAGGACCTCACTGAAAACAAGGATCCGAACGGCAAGCACCTCTTCGTCGAGTTCGTCAAGACCGTCGAAAAGAGCGGCCAGGGCTTCGTCGACTACTACTGGCCGAAGCCGGGCGCTGACGCGCCGGTGCTGAAATATTCGCACGTTGCCGGCTTCAAGCCCTGGGGCTGGGTGGTCGGTACCGGCGTCTATGCCGACGATCTGGCGGCGATGTTCCGCGAACGCGCCTGGCAGGTCGCAGGCATCCTCGCCGCCGCTGCACTCGCCATTCTGATGGCGGCGCTTGCGATCGTGCGCAGCGTCGTGAAGCCGGTCGAGAAGCTGAAGGCCTCGATGCGGGCGATCGCCGATGAGGATCTTTCGTCCGAGGTGCCGGAGACGGACCGCGGCGACGAGATCGGCCAGATGGCCAAGGTGCTGGTGGTGCTGCGCGATTCCGTTCGCGAACGGCTGGAACTGCGTTCACGCGAGGCCGAGCAGCAGGAGCGGCTGAGTTCCGAGCGGCGCGGCAACGAGCAGCGCCAGCGGGCAACGGCGGAAGCGCAAGCGGATGCGATGGAGACCGTCGGTGCCGCGCTCGAGCTCTTGGCAAGCGGCGACCTGACCGCCGAGATCGGCCATATCGCGCCGGAATATGGCAAGCTGAGAGAGGACTTCAACACGGCCGTCGCGGCGCTTCGCGATGTCATCGGCTCCATCTCGCACTCGACCGAGATCGTCACTGCCAGTGCCGGCGACATTTCGGAAGCGGCGAACAATCTCTCGCGCCGGACGGAGCAGCAGGCAGCGGCCCTCGAAGAGACGGCGGCAGCACTTGACGAGATCACCTCGACGGTTCGCCACGCTTCCGAGCGGGCGAACGAGGCGCGCGATATGGTCAACGAGACCAAGGCGAGCGCTGCCAAGTCCGGCGGCATCGTGCGCAATGCCATCGACGCCATGGGGCGGATCGAAGGCTCGTCCGGCCGGATCGGCCAGATCATCGGGGTGATCGACGAGATCGCCTTCCAGACGAATCTCCTGGCGCTCAATGCCGGCGTCGAGGCAGCGCGCGCCGGTGAGGCCGGCCGTGGCTTTGCCGTCGTCGCGCAGGAGGTGCGTGAGTTGGCGCAGCGCTCGGCGGGTGCCGCCAAGGAGATCAAGGAACTGATCGGCGCCTCGGTGCGCGAGGTCGGTGCCGGTGTCCAGCTGGTCCGGTCGACCGGCGAAGCGCTGACGGAGATCGAGACGCTGGTCAATCGGGTCAACGAGCAGGTGGCCTCGATCGCGACCGCCGCGCGCGAGCAGGCGACCGGCTTGCAGGAGGTCAATGTCGCCGTCAACAGCATGGACCAAATGACCCAGCAGAACGCCGCGATGGTCGAGGAAACGACTGCCGCAAGCCAGACGCTGGCTGCAGAGAGCCGGGAACTGAAGTCGTTGCTGACAAAGTTCCGGCTGCAGTCCTCGGCAACGCATTCGGCTTACGGCCGCGCCGCCTGATCGCTATAGTCTGGAATTGCACAAGGCCGGCGTGGCATTGCCACGCCGGCCTTGTGCGCTGAAAAGAAGAAATGTCGCGCGGCTGCAACCGAGCTCCACATCGATCCGTGAGCCGGGCATGCCCCCGCCACCTGCGCCCGTGATTGCCGTGCAAAGCAGGCCACACAGTCTTGACCTTAGGATCGCTGCGGATAGATACGCGAGATGCGGGAGGTGGTTGATGGGGCGTCGCTCCGGTTGCTGACCGTTGCTTTAGAGGGGACATCCATGGCACTTCTCAAACTTCTTCTGACGCGCCCGATCGCCGTGCTGATGCTGGCGCTCGGCTTCCTCTCCGCCTGTACGGTGGTCGTCGACGAGCCGCGTCCAGGCCCGAGGCCGACCCGCCCGCCGGTCTGCACGATGGAATATGCGCCCGTGTGCGGCGAGCGTGGCAATCGCATGCGCACCTTCCCGAATTCCTGCCAGGCAAGGGCCGACGGTTTCAATGTGATCCACCGTGGCGAATGCCGTCCGGACTATCGCCCGCCGGATCGTGAACCGCAGGCCTGCACCATGGAGTACAATCCGGTGTGCGGCCAGCGCGGACGGCGCACGCAGACCTTCTCGAACGCCTGCCAGGCGCGCTCGGAGGGCTTCCAGGTGATCGGCCGCGGCGAATGCCGTCGCGACGATGACCGTCCCTCCGAAGGCCAGTTCTGCACCCGCGAATTCGCGCCGGTCTGCGGCCAGCGCGGCGGCCGCGTGCAAACCTTCTCGAACGCCTGCGAGGCTGGCGGTGCTGGCTTCCGGGTCGTGCATCGCGGCGAGTGCCGCTGATATCCAGCGAATCCGTAGCTGAAAACTTGAAGCCCGCGTCTGACGAAGACGCGGGCTTCTTGCTATCGGCGGTCAGTCGCAACGGCAAGCACCCGCACCCTTGATCGCGGGTATCGGACGCAAGGCTTCGTTTACCGTATTTGAATAAAATGCCCCCGAAATCAGGTCTTTCGACAGCTGTGCCCGGTTTGCGACACAGGCGAAAGGCAGCAATTCGAAGTGCTGCAGCGATCCTTGCGTGCCTCTGGGTACGCCGTTGCGGGGGCGGTGGGGTGATGAGTGGTGGTCTGCTGACCGCCCGAAGGAAGGCGCAGTCCGGTATGGCGTATGTTACTCGTCTCCATCGCCCGCTGACGGCACTCGTTCTGACACTATCGCTTGTCGCCTGTTCGACCGACGACGCGCTTTCGCCGCCGGGCCGCATCGATGGCGGCTCCCGGGTCGGTTCGATCGGGCCCGTGCCGGTCGACGCGGTGCCGCAAGACGAGGTGGCGGCCTATCCCGCTGCAACATCGGCTTCGACGGGCAACGGCAATCCGGACTATGTTGCACCGGCGCAGGCGGCGCCTCAACAAACGCGGCGCTCGCTGCCGATGATCGATAGCGACGAGGCGGTCTCCTCCGGTGCGCAGCCGGCGAATGCGGGTTCCACGGCCATTCCCGATGAAGGCGTCAACATGGATGCCATGCTCGGCGTCGAGCAGCCGGTCGTCGGCCTGGCGCAAGAGCAGAGCAACGAGATCGCCGAGGGCAATGCCAGCCAGCCGGTCGTCGACGGCATCGGCGAAGACAATGTGCGCCAGCTCGGCGGGGCGTCCGGGGCTGCGCCTGCGGACGAGGCGAACCTTGGCTACGATCCGGACCTGCCGCCGCTTTCTCCCGAGAAGGCTGCAGCCGAAGATGCGCAGCGTGCACGCGCCATGGAAGAGCGACGCGCCATTCAGCGGACCCAGGAGCCGGAGCAGGTCGCCTTCCTGCCGCGCGTGCGCAATCCGATGTCGGCGCCCGACTACACCGGCGAAATGCCGGCTTCCGAGATTGCCTGCCGCCAGCGCCTGAAGAAACTCGGCGTGGTGTTCCGTGATATTCCGCGCATCAGCAACGGGCCGTCCTGTGGCATCGACTACCCGATCGAGCTCAGCGGTCTCTCCGGCGGTATTGGCGTGAAGCCGGCGGTCAAGCTCAACTGCGAGGTGACGGAGGCCTTCGCCAAGTGGGTGAAGTACGAACTCGCGCCGTCGTCCCGCTATCGCTACTGGTCGGGCGTCAAGACGATCAAGCCGCTCGGCGGCTATTCCTGCCGCACGATGAATTCCCGCCGCGGCAATCCGATGTCCGAACATGCGCACGGCAACGCCATCGATGTCGGCAAGTTTGTCTTGAAGAACGGCAAGGAAATCGATGTCCGCAAGAAGGGCTTCTTCGCGTTTCGCGAACGCGGCCTCCTGAAGGCTGTGCGCTCCGATAGCTGCAAATATTTCAACACCGTGCTCGGGCCGGGCAGCGACCCGTTCCACAAGGACCATTTCCACTTCGATCTGAGAACCCGCAAGACCGGCTACCGTCACTGCGACTGACGTGGGGTCCGGGACCTTCCTGCTGGCGGCTGCGAAAATGGCATGCGGCAAAAAAAGAGGCCGGCGGGGAGGCCGGCCCAACAACCGGAGCAAAAGGGGGAGGCTCCGGCGTGCAAATCACGAGCGCAAATCAAAAGGGCGATATCGCGCCGCGCGAGCAAATTGCTCGAAGACCATCACCGTTTCGTGACAAGGGAACGGGATTGGTGACGATACTTTCGCAGATCTTTCGCCGGATAACGGATGATGCCTGCATTTGCCCCGGCGCTTAGCCTCCGTCGAAACGCGGTTTCGGGCCTTCGGGCCGGGGGCCGAAGTGTCGTCGCTGGCTCGTATTTGCGTTTACTATACCAGAAGTTTTACTGCTGCCTGAGATAGTCCGGGCGGTTGCCCCAAATATGGCGTTTTCATCCCTGTTGCGGTCTCGTTGTAACGATCTGAATTTTCTATATGATTTGACAGTCAACGGACAGGCCAGGGGCGCTAGGGCTGATCGCGCTGTCTTGTTTCGTCTGGTTTATTAATAAGTAATACGATAATATATTACTTCGTATAACAATCACGGATAGTAGTCGGCAAACCGCAGCAAGCATTGGGGCTCCACTCACTCCTAGGGCAACGACAGGAGGAAGTTATGGGAACTGTTATGCAATTTCCGGGGGTGCGCACGGATATGGCCGTGCACGCTGCCGAAGTTTCGAAAATACTGAGAACTCTCGCCAATCGAAATCGTCTGTTGATCGTGAGTGCTTTGCTGGAGGGTGAGCACTCGGTGGCGGCACTCGAAGAGAGCCTGAGCATTCGCCAGCCGACCCTCTCGCAGCAATTGACGGTGTTGCGTGATGCCGGCATTGTCTCGACCCGTCGGCAGGCCAAGCAAGTGTTCTATCGGCTTAGTCACGACAAGGTGGCGCGTCTGGTTGGCGCGCTCTATCAGATCTTCTGTCGGGATGGTTCCAAAACATGAATGAATACGAGAATGCGCTGGCGGGTGGGCTGTTGATTGGCCTTTCGGCAGCGATCCTGATGGTGGCCAATGGCCGGGTGGCCGGGATCAGCGGTATCGTCGGACGTCTGCTGCAGGGCGCGCAGGTTCCTACCGGCATGTTGTTTGTTTTGGGACTGATGGCGGGGCCGCTGCTTTTTCGCCTCGTCGTCGGCGCCTGGCCGGTGGTGACGGTCACAACCTCTTGGCCGCTTCTGGTGGCTGGCGGGCTGCTGGTCGGCTTCGGGTCCCGCATGGGCTCCGGCTGCACCAGCGGCCACGGCGTCGTCGGTCTTGCAAGGCTGTCGCGACGTTCGATTGCGGCGGTTGCGACCTTCATGACCGCGGCGATCGTCACGGTCTTTGTCATGGGCTTGCTTGCATGAACGGAGCCTTCTTTCGCCTCGCGGCGACGCTCGTCTCCGGCCTCGTGTTCGGTTTTGGTCTTTCGCTGTCCGGCATGCTCGATCCGGCACGCGTGCGGGCGTTTCTGGATATCACCGGCAACTGGAACCCGAGCCTTGCCTTCGTGCTCGGCGGCGCCGTCTTTGTTTCCGCGCTCGGTGTCCTGCTGACGCGCCGGCTCAAGCATCCTTTGTTCGACGAAACCTTCCATTTGCCGGACAATCAGGTTATCGACAGGCGACTGATTGTCGGCGCGGCAATCTTCGGCATCGGCTGGGGGCTGGTGGGGCTTTGCCCGGGCCCGGCGCTCGCTTCGCTGTCGCTCGGTTTGCCGCCGACGTTCCTTTTCGTCGCGGCGATGGTTGCGGGCATGCTCATCCATGACCGGCTGGTGGCGCGCAAACCTTCGCAAATGGGCGGCGGCGCGGGGACGGCAGCTCGCCTGTCGCAGCCGCATTGACAAAGCGTCACCTTGTTTTTTCCATCCGGTAGGCTGCAAATCGCAATCAATTGTCCCATATAGGCGAAACCTGCCGACTTTGCCCCCCGCATCCGGATCTGCTTCATGGCGCCTATCGTTTCCGTTTCCAATCTGTCGAAGACCTATGCCTCCGGCTTTCAGGCGCTGAAGGGCGTCAGCCTGGATATCGAGGAAGGCGAGATCCTGGCGCTGCTCGGGCCGAACGGCGCCGGCAAGACGACGCTGATCTCGATCATCTGCGGCATCGTCAATCCGAGCGGCGGAACGGTGACGGTTGGCGGCAATGACGTGGTGCGCGAGTTTCGCGAGACGCGCGCGATGATCGGGCTCGTACCCCAGGAACTGACCACCGACGCCTTCGAAACCGTGTGGAACACGGTCTCCTTCTCCCGCGGCCTGCACGGCAAGAAGCCGAACCCCGCCCATATCGAGAAGGTGCTGAAGGACCTGTCGCTCTGGGACAAGAAGGACAACATGCTGCGCGAACTCTCCGGCGGCATGAAACGGCGCGTGCTGATCGCCAAGGCGCTGTCGCACGAACCGAGGGTCCTCTTCCTCGACGAACCGACAGCCGGCGTCGACGTCAATCTGCGCAAGAGCATGTGGGAGGTCGTCGAGCGGCTGCGCGCTTCCGGCGTCACCATCATCCTGACGACGCATTACATTGAAGAAGCGGAAGAAATCGCCGACCGCATCGGCGTCATCAACGGCGGCAAGATCCTGCTGGTCGAAGACAAGGCGGCACTGATGTCGAAGCTCGGGCGCAAGCAGTTGCGCGTCGATCTCGCCAATCCACTGGATGGCGTTCCCGAAACGCTGTCGAGCTACAATCTGACGCTCGAGGGCGATGGGCACTGTCTGATCTACGATTACGACACGAGCGCTGAACGCACCGGCATTACCACTCTGCTGGCGGCCCTCGCCGAAGCCGGTATCCGGCTCAAGGACATTTCCACGCGGCAGAGCTCGCTGGAAGACATCTTCGTCGAAATCGTGGGGGCAGGGCGATGAATATCGAAGCGATCAAGTCGATCTATTTCTTCGAGATGGCCCGTACCCGGCGCACCCTGCTGCAGAGCGTGGTGTCGCCCGTTATCTCGACCTCGCTCTATTTCATCGTCTTCGGCGCCGCGATTGGCGGACGCATCCAGGAGATCGACGGCGTTTCCTACGGCGCCTTCATCACGCCCGGCCTGATGATGCTGACGCTCTTGACGCAATGCATCGGCAATGGCTCCTTCGGCATCTATTTCCCGAAATTCACCGGCACGATCTACGAGGTTCTGTCCTCGCCGGTCTCGATGGTCGAGATCGTGCTCGGCTATGTCGGCGCGGCGGCGACCAAGGGGCTGATGATCGGGACGATCATCCTCTTGACGGCCTCGCTGTTCGTCGACCTGACGATCGCGCATCCGTTCGTGATGGTGTTCTTCTTCGTGTTGACGGCCATTTCCTTCAGCCTGTTCGGCTTCATTATCGGCATCTGGGCCAAGGACTTCGAGCAGCTGAACCTGATCCCGATGCTGGTGATCCCGCCGCTCGTCTTCCTCGGCGGCAGCTTCTATTCGGTGAAGATGCTGCCACCCTTCTGGCAGGCGGTCAGTCACTTCAATCCGGTGCTCTATCTGATCAGCGGTTTCCGCTGGAGCTTCTTCGAGGTTTCCGACGTCAACCCGATCTTCAGCGCCGTGATCATCCTCGCCTTCCTGACGGCCTGCATGTCGATCCTCGCCTGGATCTTCCGCACCGGCTACCGGCTCAGAAACTGACGGCAGGCGCCGCTGCGGTTTGTTCTGACGCCTGTGGCTCAGTCGCGCAGGCGCAGCTCGTCGGTGCGCATCTGCAGCATCTCCAGCGTCGACAGGAAACTCATGCCGAGCAGGCTCTGGTCGAGCCGCCCCTTGGCGGCCACGGTCGCGCCGATGTTGCGCCGGGTGATCGGGCCGACGGAGATTTCCTGGAGCATGACGGGTGCCGCCTGCGCCCGGCCGTTCGCCGTCATGACGGTGACGATGTAGCTGAGGTTTTCCGGATCAAGGCCGATCCGCTCGGCATCCTCGTAGGTCAGCGCGATGCTGCTGGCGCCGGTATCGACCAGCATGTTGATGTCCTTGCCGTTGACCGTCACGCCGGTTTCGAAATGGCCGTTCAGCATCTTGTGCAGCACCACTTCCTGCTGGCCCTCGCTGTCGGTGATCACGGTCGCGCGGCCGGGGACGAGGCCGGCGAGCAGGCGATTGCCGAAGCCATGCAATTCGAAGCGGTAGACATAGGCCGAGACGAGGGCGAGCGTGATGAGGAGCCAGATGGCGACCTGGCGCAGCCCTTCGCCGAAACGGCGGCGGCTTTGCAGGACCCCGGCGCCGATCAGCGTGGCGATCGCACCCAACGAGACCAGCCGGCCGAAATCGTCGTTGGCAAGGCCCATGGTGCGGCCGGCATCGTGGTTGACGATCAGCAGGATGAGCCCAATGGCCAGGATCGAGAGCAGGATGGCGAGACGGGTCATGCTTCTCCGCGTTCCCTCGCCATGCGGCTGCGGCGCGTTTCGCGCCGAGGCTTGCGTTCGACCGTCTCTAGCCGGTCGGGCAGCGTGGTCATGATCGCCCGGCGTTCGGCGTCGGTGTAGAGCGTCCAGCGGCCTATCTCGTCACGCGTGCGGCCGCAGCCGAAACAATAGCCGGTCTTGTCATCGATGGAACAGACGAGAATGCAGGGAGATTCCATGGCGTTGCCCAGTTTTTCCCGGAATATATCGATCTTTCAAACCGTCAGCGCAAGGGCGCCGAGCACTGCGATTTCCGTGAGCTGCTGCGTGGCACCGATCGTGTCACCCGTATGTCCCCCGATCTTGGCGGCTGCGAGCCGGCCGAAGCCTTTGACAGTGGCAAGGAAGGCGAGGAGTGTTGCGATCAGGCCGAAGGCCGGTACCTTGGCGAAATAGAAGAGCAGCATTGCGGCGAGAAGACCAAAGCCGAGGGCGAAGCGGCCAGCTCCCGGCTCCGGTACGCCGGCGGAAGCTGCAACACCGCCACTGCGTGCCGGCGGCAGGCTGGACCAGTGCCAGACCATGGCGGCGCGGCTGAGCGCTGCAGCACCAAGGATCACCATGCCGGCGCCAAGCGGCGTGAACAGCGGCAGGATGGAGGCGAGCGCCGAGACGCGCAGGCCAAAGGAGAGAATGAGCGCGACGGCGCCATAGGTACCGATGCGGCTGTCCTTCATGATCGCGAGCGCCGCGTCGCGGTCGCGTCCACCGCCGAAGCCGTCGGCCGTGTCGCCGAGTCCGTCCTCGTGCAGTGCGCCGGTCAGCAGCGCCTGGATGGCGACGACGACGAAGGCGGCAAAAAGCGAACTCACATGCAGCGCGATCATCGCGCTGGCAGCGGCTGCGGAGGGCAGGACGATCACGATGCCGGCGAGCGGGAAGGCGCGCACGGCCCGGTCCAGCCGTCCGTCATATCCGACGAAGTGGCGTCCCGGCATGGGAATGCGGCTCAGGAAGCCGATCGAGCGCGCCACGTCGTCACAGAAATCGCCCAGAAAGCCCATGGCTCCTCCAAAGATCCGGCCCTCAGCCGCAATGGCAGATGTCACCGCCGCCCGCAAGTGAGAGCAGGGTGAGCATGCAAAACGCCGTGCGTCGAATCGTCCGTCCCGTGACGGATCATGCTCCGGCGACGCCGATTGGCGCAAATGCCGTTGCCCGAATATTCGACGCCCTCTATGAGGAGCGTAGATTCACGATATGCAAGGATTCCCAGCATGAGTGCCAGCGGTCTGCCGTTTGATGATTTCCGCGAATTGTTGCGTAACCTGCCGGGGCCGGATGCGGCAGCGCTGGTCGCGGCGCGCGAGCGGGACGCACAGCTGACAAAGCCGCCGGGCGCGCTCGGACGTCTTGAAGAAATCGCCTTCTGGCTCGCCGCCTGGACCGGCAAGGCGCCGGCCGTTAACCGGCCGCTGGTGGCGATCTTCGCCGGCAACCACGGCGTCACCCGTCAGGGTGTTACCCCGTTCCCGTCGTCCGTGACGGCCCAGATGGTCGAGAATTTCGCCGCCGGTGGTGCTGCGATCAACCAGATCTGCGTCAGCCACGACCTCGGCCTCAAGGTCTTCGACCTGGCACTTGAATATCCGACCGGCGACATCACCGAGGAAGCGGCACTTTCGGAGCGGGATTGTGCTGCCACCATGGCTTTCGGCATGGAGGCGATCGCCGGCGGCACGGATCTGCTGTGCATCGGCGAGATGGGCATCGGCAACACCACCATTGCGGCGGCGATCAATCTCGGCCTCTATGGTGGTACGGCCGAGGAATGGGTCGGTCCGGGTACCGGTTCCGAAGGCGAGGTACTGAAGCGCAAGATCGCCGCTGTCGAGAAGGCAGTGGCGCTGCATCGCGATCACCTTTCCGACCCGCTCGAGCTGATGCGCCGCCTCGGGGGCCGTGAGATCGCGGCGATGGCGGGCGCGATCCTCGCGGCCCGCGTGCAGAAGGTGCCCGTCATCATCGATGGCTACGTGGCGACTGCGGCAGCGGCAATCCTGAAGGCGGCCAATCCGTCAGCCCTCGACCATTGCCTGATCGGCCACGTCTCGGGCGAACCGGGCCATATCCGCGCGATCGAGAAGCTCGGCAAGACGCCGTTGCTGGCGCTCGGCATGCGGCTCGGCGAGGGCACGGGTGCGGCCCTTGCCGCCGGCATCGTCAAGGCGGCGGCGGCCTGCCACAGCGGCATGGCGACCTTCGCGCAGGCTGGCGTCAGCAACAAGGAATAATCAAGATACGGCCGGCTTTCACGGCAAAGCCGGCCGATTGCTGTCCAAAGCCTGTCGCGGGCGCTATTCCCGCGTTGTGGCGGGCCTTGATGGCCGCGTGCTTCTCGCCTATCCAAAGCGCACATGCAGCCCTAACTATTGTCTGACAGCGCCGCGCGTCTCGTCAGACGCGCAAAGGTCGCTGCAGCACTTTGAAGTGCTGCATGTTTTCATCCTTAAGTCGGATGGAATTTAAGGAAACATGCAGCAGACGCCTGCAACCGGCAAACGCCTTGCATTCGCCTCATTCACGATGTCGAAGCAAGCGCAGTTTCAAGCCTTGTCGAGAAGAAATGGACGCCAAGAACACCACGCACCGCATTGGACAGACGAGTCCCGTCGAGAAGCAGACCGGCATTCGGCATCTCTTCGCTGCCGCCAGCTATTCGCTGGGCGGCGCGAAACGGCTGATCAGCGAGGCTGCTTTCCGCCATGAGCTGATCGCTTTCGGCATCGCCATGGTTGCCTTCGCCATCGTCGGCGCGACCTTTTTCCAGTTCGTGGCGATGGCGATCCTGTTCCTGCTGATGATGGCCTTCGAGGCGATCAACACGGCGATCGAGGAAATCGTCGATCGGGTCTCGCCGGAAATCTCGGAAATGGGCAAGAACGCCAAGGATCTCGGCTCCTTCGCCTGCCTCTGCCTGATCATCGCCAACGGCGTCTATGCCGGCTACGTCGTGATCTTCGACGGTTTCATGAACTGATCCGTTACCGCCGATCGTTCGGCGCGATCCGATAGAGCACGTGCGGGCGCAGCGGGTTGCCCTCTGGCACCGTCACGTCATCGAAATCCTCCGCCGGATCCGAGCGCATGCCGAGCTTTTCCATAAGCGCGCGTGATGGTTCGTTGATGCGCGAGGTATAGCCGATGACCTCGGCAAGCGCGAGCGCCGACCAGGCATGGTGCAGACAGGCGCTTGCCGCTTCGAGCGCATATCCTTGCCGCCAGTAGGGGCGGGCGAGGATCCAGCCGATTTCGACATGCGGGCCACCGGGGATTTCGTCTCCGGCATGCGAAAGGCCGAGACCGCCGATGAGCGCTCCGTCAGCCTTGCGCTCGACGGCCACAAAGCCGAAGCCGTGTCTGCGCAGGTGCCGGTCGCAGTCGGCGATCATCGCCGCGGTATCCTCCCGCGTCAGAATGTCAGGAAAATAGTAGCGGCGCACGTCCGGATCGGCATTGGCGACGGCAAAGGGCGCGACGTCGCGCTGCTCCCAGGGCCGAAGCCTCAAGCGTTGCGTTTCGATGAACATGGATCAGGCGAAACTCTTGCGACGACGGATCGGGGCTGCCACGTCCTCGACTGCCGGCAGGCTCTCGAGCACGCGGCGGGCCGGCAGGATGGCGATCGCCTCGGTGCCTTCCCGAAGCTTGGAGCGCAGGATGAATTCGCCATTGTGCTTGGCGAGAATGGCCTGGACGATGGGCAGGCCGAGGCCGGTGCCCTGCTCGGCGCTCTTGATGGCGATCGAGCCCTGACCGAAGGCCGACAGAACGATCGGGATTTCCTCTTCCGGGATGCCCGGACCGTTGTCCTTGATCGAGAGATATTGTCCGCCGCCGGCCGTCCAGCCGACCTTGAAGGTGACTTCGCCGCCCGAATTGGTGAATTTCACGGCGTTGGACAGCAGATTGAGGATGACCTGCCGCATTGCCTTCTCGTCGACCCAGACCGAGGGCATGCCAAGTTCGAACTGCGAGTGGATGGTAATGTTCTTGGCGCGCGCCCTCAGTTGCACCATGCCGACGCAGTCCTCGGCGATCTCGACGAGGCTGACCGCATCCTCGTTCAGGTCGTAGCGGCCTGCTTCGATGCGCGACAGGTCGAGGATCTCGTTGATCAGGTTCAGCAGATGCTCGCCGGAACGATGGATATCGTTGGTGTATTCCTTGTAGGTCGGGTTGCTGAGCGGACCCAGAACCTCCGTCGACATGACCTCGGAGAAGCCGAGAATGGCATTCAGCGGCGTGCGCAATTCATGCGACATGGAGGCCAGGAAGCGCGACTTGGCGAGGTTCGCTTCCTCCGCCCGACGCCGTGCCTCGTCCGACATCGATTTTGCCACTTCGAGCTCGGCGATCAGGTCATCCTTCTCCGATTGAACCGAGAGGATGTGGACATTGGCGCGGTTCATGCGATCGGTCATGAACACGAGGAAGAGCAGCGCCAGCGAGATGATGCCCGTGAGGCCGATATAGATCGGATTGCCCGTCGTCAGCGAGACGAAGGCCAGTGCGGCGACCACGGGCGTGAAGGTGCAGAGCAGGGCATTGCGCAGCAGGAACGTGCCCATGGCAGTGGCCGCAAGCGCGAAAAGCAGGGCAGTGCCCTCGAAGAAACCGAAGCGGACATCGCCGCACGACGCGCAATCCTGCGCAACGAAGGCGGCCCAGCAAAGACCAATCAACACCTGGCCGAGCAGGAAGCGCCGGCGCCAGACCGGGACCTTTTCGGCAACGATGTCCTTCTTGCACGCCTTCCTCGCCAGCACCAGCGTCACCGCATGCGCCGAAAGGGTCATGACGGCCCAGAGGATGATGCTGAGATTGCCGGAGAGATAGACCCCGACGGCCGCAATCAGGGCGACGAGCACCGGTATGGCGATGGCGCCGTGCAGGGCCGAATCGATGTAAAGATTGAGCATTTCGCGCTCGAAGCCTGAAGGCACGGACGAGCCCGTTTGCAGCCGCTCTCGCGTCGCGCGAACCGTCCTCGAAACGGCCTTGTTTCGATGGTTTCGCGACTTGTCGACAATGATCTTATCTGTCGAGGTGCTGGCAGCGATACTCATGCTCTTATGCGAAGGTTATGGTTTCGTTGCAGTCTAGTGAGCAATCCTTAAGAAGTTGCTGCCGTGTGTGAAGGATTCGACAACCATTATGGCGCGGTGGTGTCCATGGGCCAAAAGTTGAGAGCCGGCACATGAGGTTCCGCCTCTAAGTTTTTGGAATCGTCGATGTTTGTGATGCGGTCCCGGTTCGATCAGGGAGCGCGCGTAGCGATAAAGGTGCAGGAAACGTGAAATCGGGCTGGGCGAGATACCGCTTCACCGGCGGGCGAGGCGGAGGGTCTTCGGGGCGATCGCGATCGGCCGGCCGTGGCGGCATGCTCGGCGGATGGATCATTCTTCTGCTGCTTTCGATCGTTGCCTATTACGCCGACAAGCTGCCCGTGGGGGAGCGTGCGGCGACCGGGGAGGCGCGCGGAGCGGCGTCGGCGAGCGACGGCGACAGTCTTCGCCTTGACGGCAAGCGCATCCGCATCGAGGGGATCGATGCGCCGGAACTCGACCAGAGCTGCGCGCGCGACGGCGAGACCTGGGATTGCGGCCGCCAGGCGCGCGATCGCCTGAGAGCGCTGATTTCCGCCGGCGATGTCCGCTGCCGCTTTCATGGCCGCGATCGGTACGGTCGCGATCTCGGCACATGCGAAGCGGGCGGGCGGGACATTGGCCGTGAGATGGTGCTCTCCGGCTATGCGGTCAGCTACGGGCGCTATCAAGCGGAAGAGGCGCGGGCAGAGAAAGAGCGGCGCGGCATCTGGGTCGGCACGTTCACGACCCCGCAGGAATGGCGCCGCACGAATGACCATCCGGACGAGGGGCCGCATCTGGTCGATGGTTGGCTCGAGACCATAAGGCGCTGGCTCATGGAGCGGCTGACCGCCTTGTTTGCGGGTATCGGCAATGCCTGAGAACGATGTCCCGGACCTGGAGCGGCTGAGAGCAGAAATTGCCGCCTGCCGCATCTGCCGCGACAGTCCGCTGCGTGGCGACGACGACCGCCTGCCGCATGAGCCGCGACCGGTGGCGGTGATCTCGACCACGGCACGCATCCTGATCGCAGGACAGGCGCCCGGGCTTCGTGTGCATGACAGCGGGTTGCCGTTCAACGATGCATCCGGCGATCGGCTCCGCCAATGGCTGGGGGTGGACCGCGAGAGCTTCTACGATCCGGCGAAATTCGCGATCGTGCCGATGGGCTTCTGCTTTCCCGGTTATGACGCCCATGGCAGCGACCTGCCGCCGCGTCGGGAATGCGCGCCGCTCTGGCGGCAGCGGGTGATGGATCAGATGCCGCAGGTCGAGCTGGTGCTGGCGATCGGGCATTATGCGCAGCGCTGGCACATCGGTCCGGAATGCCCGAAATCGATGACGGAGACGGTAAAGGACTGGCGGCGCTACGCGATGCGCAATGCGGATCCCGCCATTCTGCCGCTGCCGCATCCGAGCTGGCGCAACACCGGCTGGCTGAAGCGCAATCCCTGGTTCGAGGCCGATGTTCTGCCGTTCCTGCGGGAGCGGGTTCTTATGCTCACAATCTGAAACAATTTTCTTTATCTTCACCAATTTCGCGCTATAGAGGGAAAAATAATTCGAGAGGGACTTTCATGGACCGCCTAGACCGCAAAATCCTGCGCCTGTTGCAGGAGGATTCCACGCTGGCCGTTGCCGACCTTGCCAAGAAGGTGGGACTTTCGACCACGCCGTGCTGGCGGCGCATCCAGAAGATGGAAGAGGACGGCGTCATCCGCCGCCGTGTCGCCCTTCTCGATCCGGTGAAGATCAACACCAAGGTCACGGTGTTCGTGTCGATCCGCACAAACTCGCACTCGATGGAATGGCTTCGCCGCTTCTCCGAAGTGGTGTCCGAGTTTCCCGAGGTGGTCGAATTCTACCGCATGAGCGGCGACGTCGACTATCTTCTGCGCGTGGTCGTGCCTGACATTGCCGCCTACGACGCATTCTACAAGCGCATGATTGCCAAGATCGAGATCCGTGACGTCTCTTCTGCCTTCGCCATGGAGCAGATCAAGTACACGACCGAGCTTCCGCTCGATTACATGATGATCGACCAGGCGAAATCCGCCGAGGATTGAGGCGCCTGCGCTAGCGGGCTCAGCTTTGATCGAGACCAAGCCGCGCGAGCACCTTGTCGCTCTTAAGTTCGCGAACCGCGTCCTTGCCCGTCCAGCGGGCGGCGCGGTTTGCGCTTTCGGCCAGGCGCTCTGCGAGCGCCAGTGCAGGACCATGGCAGGCGGAATTGCGCTTGCCGATCTGTCGGAGCGCCCAGTTGACCGCCTTCTTCACGAAGTTCCGCTCGTCGGTTGCGTGCCGCTCGATCAGCGGCAACCAGTTCAGGAGCGTCGCGTCCGGTTCCTTCTTCAGGTGGACCGCAGCGGTCGCAATCATCGCGAAGGCGATGCGCCGGACGAATTCACGTTCGTCGGCCGCGAATTCCGGGATCAGTTCGCGCTCGAAGCGGGCGGCGATGAAAAGGTCGGCAACGGTGTCGACCACTTCCCACGAATTGCAATCGTCGCCCCAGCGGCGCGCCTCTTCCAGCGTCAGTTCTTTCGGGTCGGCGGTAAACGCGGCCAGGATGCGCGCCTCGCGGATGCCGGACTGCCAAAGCTTCAGCGCGCGGCGGTGATCCACCTTCACCTGCCGCGTCACCTTGTGCAGCTCGACATTGGAGAGCCCGAGGGCGGCTTCGGTGACGATGCCGAAGCGCGCCATGCCGGCGAGATTGTCTTCAGAGCCGAGCGACCGCAGGTGAGCGATGATCTCGTCTGCGGTCGAGGACGGGCCGAGGCTCATTTTTCGAGGCGGGCGAGCAACGAGGACGTATCCCAGCGGTTGCCGCCCATTTCCTGGACATCGCCGTAGAACTGGTCGACGAGAGCGGTCACCGGCAGCTTGGCACCGTTGCGGCGGGCCTCCGCCAGCACGATGTCGAGATCCTTGCGCATCCAGTCGACCGCAAAGCCGAAGTCGTACTTGCCGGCGTTCATCGTCTTGTGGCGGTTTTCCATCTGCCAGGAGCCGGCAGCACCCTTGGAGATGACGTCCACAACCTTCTCGATGTCGAGCCCGGCCTTCTTGCCGAAGTGGATGCCTTCGGCCAGTCCCTGGACGAGGCCGGCGATGCAGATCTGGTTGATCATCTTGGTGATCTGGCCGGCGCCGGCCGGGCCCATCAGGCCAACCATGCGGGCAAAGGCTTCGATGACCGGCTTGGCGCGATCGAAAGCCGGTTCATCGCCGCCGCACATGACGGTCAGTACGCCGTTTTCGGCGCCGGCCTGGCCGCCGGAGACCGGCGCATCGATGAAGTGAGCGGTGCGCGCCTTCGCTGCCGCATAGAGTTCGCGGGCGACTTCGGCCGAAGCGGTGGTGTTGTCGATGAAGACGGCGTCGGCCTTCAGCGTTTCGAAGGCGCCGTCCTTGCCGGTCGTTACCGAGCGCAGGTCGTCGTCATTGCCGACGCAGGAGAAGACGAACTCGGCGCCATCGGCGGCTTCGGCCGGTGTCCGCGCTGCGCGGCCGCCGAACTCGGCCGCCCATTTCTCGGCCTTGGCGAAGGTACGGTTGTAGACCGTCAGCTCGTGTCCGCCGCGGACCTTGAGGTGGCCGGCCATGGGATAGCCCATGACGCCGAGACCGATGAATGCGACCTTTGCCATTTTCCGAATACTCCCATTGCTTTCGCTTTGGTGTAGCCGATGGAACGGGAGCGGAAAAGAGTGCTGTTATGTGGCACAGGCCAGCAATGGTGACGAGGATGGCGTTGGCAGTTGCGTACCGCGAGCAGTCACCAGGTGCCTCAACTGCCGAGAAAACCCGCCCGCCGTACATTCTGGTACACATCTGCGCTCGCCAAACACACGCCGTATACATGGAGCCGCTCTAATCCAGCGACGTTGGCCCCGAAGTTGAAGTCCAACGCGCCCTTCCAGGCACAGTTCGCTCAATTGCTAGGTCGTTCAAGCGCCGACTTCCAATCTGGAAAAGGTGTTTGTCAAACACATGCATGGCGGACCGTGAAGGGAAGCATTAGCGTCCGAAAAACCAATGAGGCCGGACTATGGACAAGAGTTTCTACGTAGGCGTTCTTGCCGCACTCTTCGCGGCCTTCGCCTTTTCGCTCAACTTCGTTGTGCCTTTCATCATCGGCGACTACTCCACCTTTGATTTTGCTCTTGTCCGTCATGTGGTCTCGGCTCTGGTCGGCCTCTGTATTCTGTTTTCGGATCGGGGGGTGATACAACACCTGACGCTCCGAAACTGGCTTTCAGCAATCTGGCTCGCCTTCATCGGCTACGTCGGCTACTTCCTGACGGTGACAGGAGCTGCCATCTTTGCTGGGCCGGTGATTGCTCCCGCCTTTCTCGGTTTGGTTCCGCTCGTTCTGATGGTGGTCGGCAACCAGCGGCAGGGATCGGTGTCATGGCAATCCCTGACGGTGCCTCTCATGCTGGTGCTGCTCGGTCTTGTTTTCGTCAATGGCACAGCGTTCACGGCAGAGGGACTGGAATCCGTCCGTTCCTTCTGGATCGGTGTTCCGCTGGCGCTTGCGGCGGTGGCATTGTGGGTCTGGTTTGCGATTGCCAATCAGGCCGCCTTGGCCGTCCGACCTGAAATGCCCTCCGGTGTGTGGTCCGCGCTTATCCTCGTTGGCGGAGGTATCTTGATGCTGGCCTTCTACCCGGCTGGAGCAGCGATGGGTCTCTTTCAGCTTCCAAAACTCGGTTTTGGGTGGCACGCCGCCGGCTCACTCTATCTTTGGGGTACATCCTTCGCGCTTCTGGCAACCGTATGCGGAGTGTGGGCGTGGAATGTCGCGTCTCGAACCTTGCCCGTTGCACTGGCCGCGCAATTGATCGTTTCGGAAACGGCATTTGGGGTCATCGGCGGTCTCGTCGTTCATGCTCGATGGCCGACCGCGATGGAAGCTGCAGGGATCGCGATCCTCATTGGCGGGGTCGTTCTGTCCGTCCGGATTTTCTACGAAAGGCAGTTTTCATTGGGCAAGACGGCGCTGGCGCACCAGTAAGGGCTCCGCGCCCGATCTTTGTCGGCGCCCAGTCGCTATGGGCCAAAAGGTGCGACTGGTGGCACCTGTTAGATAGCTCTCGAAAAGAGGGAAGGGCGCAAAGTGGGATGCGCCCTTTTCATGCGGTCATGCCGCGCCGCCTTCAGCGCCGCGGCACCCTATTTTTATCCTTACATAGCAGACGACTTAAGGAAGCTGCAGGTGATCAGGGCTTGAAGCGCGCGATCACCAGGTGGCCGGCGATCGGCTCGCCTTCTTCCAGACGCACGGTGATGTCGCCGACTTCGACGATCTCGAAACCGGTGGCGGCCAGGCGGTTGCGCAGGTAGCTCTCGGCGTGGGCGAAGCGCTGGTGCGGGCCGACCATGAAATCGCGGCCGGCGAAGGTCTCGGTTGGCAGGGTCTCGCTGGAGAAGATCAGCAGGCCGCCGGGCACCATGTTGTCGACCGCGCCGAAAAACAGCGCTTCGAGCGCGCCCATGTAGGGAAGCACGTCGGTCGCAACGATCAGGTCGAAGGGCTCGTCGTCGTTGTCGTCGAGATAATCGACCGCTTCGGCGACGTAGAGCGTCTCGTAGAGATCCTTCTCATGGGCGATCTCGACCATGTTTTCGGAGAGGTCGATGCCGGTGATGTCGTCGGCCATGTCGCGGAGCGCACCGCCGGTGAGGCCCGTGCCGCAGCCAAGATCGAGCACACGATCGAACGGGCCAAGCTCAAGCGCCTGCAGCCGCTGGCGCACGAGGAGCGGCACGCAGTAGCCGAGCTGGTCGACGAGCACGTTGTCGAACACTTCGGCATGCTGGTCGAAGAGGGTGGCGACATAGGCGTCAGGCGCCTTCACCGGCGTCTCGCCGCGTCCCATCGAGGCCAGGCGCACGGCAGCGCCGCCGTGGTCTTCCGGGTCGAGCGCCAGCACTTCGGCATAGGCATCGGCGGCGGCATCGAACTTGCCGGATTTTTCCAGGGAGAGGGCGCGGTTATAGGCTTCCGCCAGCGCTTCCTCGTCGATTTTCGTGCTCTTCTGGGTCATGGGCGCTTCTTACGTCCGCAGAGGCGCTTTGGCAATCGCCGTCGGCGATCGTTTACCGGAGCGGATTAATCGGTATCCGGACGACAAATAGGTTTTCATTGGCCTTTTGAACGAAAAACGGCGCCCTGCGACGCCGTCGGGATTTATCGGCGAGAGGAAAGGAGTCATCATCGCAAGCATAAGAAAAGACGGGAGGAACGCCGATGTCCGCCGAGCTCGGTCCGCTGATCATCAGTGGGGAGATCAAGGAGCCGAAGGGGCCGCCGCTGCCGCAAACATCCCAAGAGCAGATCAACGCGGTCGTGCATTATTACCGCGGTGAAATGGGCCGCATGGCCGGCTGGCGCGACCGTATCGACCGAACCTCGAACTGGGCTATCACTGTGGTTGCGGCGCTGCTTTCGGTATCGCTGTCGACGCCGACGTCACATCACGGCGTGCTGCTCTTCGCGATGCTGCTGATTACGCTGCTGCTCTTGATCGAGGCGCGGCGTTACCGCTTCTTCGATGTCTATCGCGCCCGCGTGCGGCAGTTGGAACGCGGATACTTCGCGCAAATCCTGGCGCCGGACGGCGCGCCGAACTTCAATTGGGCGGCGGCGATCGCCAAGAGCCTGCGCAAGCCGGCATTTCTGATGACCTATCGCGAGGCGCTCTGTCGGCGGCTGCAGCGCAACTATTGCTGGATGTATCTGATCCTGCTGCTGGCCTGGGCGCTGAAGATCTCCTCGCCGAAGATGTCGGCCAATGGCGAACCCTTCGGGCATGTGCGGTCCTGGACCGATGTCGCCGAGAATGCCGCACTCGGCCCTTTGCCTGGCTGGCCGGTGGTCCTGGGCGTTCTGCTGTTCTATGCGCTTGTCCTTTACGGCTCGCTGCACAGGGAGCCGCGTGAAGGCGAACTGGCGCATGGCGAGGTGCATGTCTGAGAGCGCATCGGCTGCAGCGTCCGCAACGCTGAGCGATCGCGGTTATCAGGGCTTGCCGATCGCAACGCCGGTAGCCTGACCGAAGGCCACCTTAGGCTCCTCGGTTTCGATCGGCGGTTCAGTGCAGAATGAACTCGCCTTTGAGCGCGCGCCATTCCGTCGCCGAGATCAGCTTGCGATGCACATAGCGCACCGAATGCAGCGGTCCATCCAGTTTCTCTTCCCAGAATTTCAGGAAGCTGCGCATTTCCGGAAAGTCCGGTGCCAGGTCGTAGTGCTGCCACACATAGGTCTGGAGGAAGGTTGGATGATCCGGCATGTGGTAGAGGATCTGAGCGGTCGTCAGGCCGTAGCCCTTCAGTTGCAGTTCCATTTCGTTCGTCATTAGGACCTCACTTCTCGCAAAGGTTGGTCTCTATGATGAAACGCCCGATTTCTTAATCAAGGGCTAATATTTGCCCTGAAATGAAACTTTCGTAAGAAATAACAAAAGCTTGGCAGCATCTCACGGAGAGTGCTGCCAAGCTTTGCTCGTCGGTGATTTCCGGAATCAGCGCTTGAGGTGACGGGTTAGCCGCGCTTCCAGCATGCTCCAGATGTTGCGCAGGATCTCGACCATGATCAGGTAGAGAATGGCCGCCCAGATATACATCTGGAAGTCGAAGGTGCGGGAAAAGGCGTAACGGGTTTCGCCCATCAGGTCGAAGACGGTGACGATCGCGACGATCGCCGAGCCCTTGATCATCAGGATGATTTCATTGCCGTAGGGGCGCAGCGCCACGATCATCGCCTGCGGCAGGATGATCTTCCAGAAAGCGACGCGCTCGGGCAGGCCAAGGGCGGCGGCACCTTCACGCTGTCCGCGCGGCACGCTCCCGATTGCGCCACGCAGGATTTCCGCCTGGTAGGCTGCGGTGTTGAGCGTGAAGGCGAAGAGCGCGCAGTTCCACGCATCGCGGAAAAACCACCACAGGCCGACCGTTTCCAGCTGCGGGCGGAAACTGCCGAGGCCGTAATAGATCAGGAAGAGCTGCGCGAGCAGCGGCGTGCCGCGGAAAAAATAAACATAGCCGTAGGCGAGCCACGACCAGAGCTTGTTCTTCGACATGCGGGCAAACGCGATCGGCAGCGACAGAAGGGCGCCGAGGACGATCGAGATCGAGACCAGCATCAGCGTGACGCCGAGGCCGGAGAGGAAGCGCGGACCGTATTTCGCGAATTTCTCCGGGTCCCAGCCATTGACGACGGTCAGGAAGATGCCGACGCCAAGCGCCAGCCAGACGCCGAGCGCGACGCTGCCGACGAAGCGGGTCAGCGTATAGGGCCTTGGCGGAACCGGAGGCGGGGCCTGCGGCGGGATCATCGTTGCAACAGTGCTCATCGGCCCATCTCCGCACGTTTGGTCCAGCGTTCCAGGTTCGCAAAGACGATCGAGGAAATCATCGCGAGGATCAGGAAGAGCACGCAGGCGACACCATAGAATTCAAAGGCTTGCTTGGTAACGCGGGCGGCGACGCCGGTCTGGCGCAGGATGTCGGTCAGGCCCACCACCGAGACGAGGGCGGTGTCCTTGAGCAGCGCCATCCAGAGATTGCCGAGACCGGGCAGCGCGATGCGCACGAGCTGCGGCAGGATGATGAGGCGCATGGTCCTGCCGCGATGCAAACCAAGGGCATCGCCGGCCTCGTATTGTCCATGTGGAATGGCCTTGAAGGCTGAGAGCAGCACTTCGGAACAATAGGCGGAGAACACGACGCCGAGCGCGATCATGCCGGCGAAGAAGGCGTTGATCTCCACGGGCCCCTCGTAGCCGAGCGTCGCCAGCAGCTGCTGAACGAGGATCTGCAGGCCGTAATAGACGATGAAGAGCGTCAGCAGTTCGGGCAGGCCGCGGAAGATCGTCGTGTAGATGTTGGCGGCCAACCGTATGGTGCGCTCTTCGGACTGCTTTCCGAGAGCGATGAAAAAGCCGATCAGCAGGCCGACGGGCAGCGTCGCGATGGCAAGGCTCGCGGTAACCACGAAGCCGTAGGCGATATCGTCGCCCCAGCCTGTGTCGCCGCAGGCCAGCAAGGTGCCGGGCGCCAGCCAACGAAAGACCCCGACGGGGCCGCAGAATGGATCGACGATCGATCCGATCCAGGAAAGGATGGAATAGAAGCCGGCAAACAACCCGCTCATGTCAGAAGTTTCCCCTTTGCGCCGTTTTTGTGTGTATCGATCGCGCTTTGTTTTAGGCTCTTGTCAAACAAAAACGGCGGAAGGGCAAGCCGTCCGCCGTTGCATTTTTCGCATGAACTGACGTTTCTCCGGCATGATTCACTAGGAAATCGCGCCGGATCCCGTCAATCAGCTGCCATAAACGTCGAACGGGAAGTACTTTTCGTTGATTTCCTTGTACTTGCCGTTGGCGCGGATCGCTTCGATCGCCTTGTTGAACTTTTCGCGCAGCGCGTCGTCGCCCTTGCGCACGGCAATGCCGGCGCCTTCGCCGTTGATGACGGGGTCGATCGGCAGCGTGCCGAGCAGCTTGCAGCAGGCACCGTCTGTCGACTTCAGCCATTCGGAGAGAACGACCACGTCGTCGATGACGGCGTCGATACGGCCGTTGGCGATGTCGAGCTTGTATTCGTCAGCCGTCGGATAGAGCTTGATGTCCGCACCCTTCATATGCGCTTCGGCATAGTTGGAATGGGTGGTGGAGCCCTGCGCGCCGAGCGTCTTGCCCGCAAGCGCTGCCTCGGTCGCCTCGGTGATCGGCGAATCCTTCGGCACGACAATTGCCGGCGGCGTGTTGTAGTACTTGTTGGTAAAGTCGACCTTTTCCTTGCGCTCGGCAGTGATCGACATGGATGCGATGATGGCGTCGAACTTCTTGGCGATCAGCGCCGGAATGATGCCGTCCCAGTCCTGCGTGACGAAGGTGCATTCGGCCTTCATTTCCGTGCACAGTGCCTTGGCGATGTCGATGTCGAAGCCCGTCAGCGTGCCGTCCGCTGCAAGGTTGTTGAAGGGCGGGTAGGCGCCTTCCGTGCCGATAACGACCTTTTCGCCGTCGGCCATGGCCGAGCTTGCCATGAGCACGAAAACGGCAGCCGATGCGGCGGCTGCCAGCCGCTTGGAAATACGCATGATAGTCCTCTCTGTTGGCCGACATCCGGTTTTTTGTTTTTCACGGATGCCAATTTCTGCCGGAGCGTTTGCCTCCGGTTGCGGCGATATTCGTACTCTTTTCCTGTAAAAATCAACAGGAAAGCGACGGTGCTCACCGGGAAAAGGATTTCGACCGCAGATTGTGGTAGCGGGTCGCGCAATGAACATGAACGGTGCGTTCAGCGCCGGTTAATCTTGCCTCCGCTAGCCCTTATCAAGGAACCGGCGCGTGGCTCGGGCATTGCACTTGACGGCGCGTGTCGTTGGCAACACAAAAAAGCCGGAACCTTGGGTCAAGGCCCCGTGAGTATTCGCGTTCGCACCCATTCTTAGCCGTGTCATACGCTGGGAAGAGGATGCGGGACCAGGACCTCCCAAGAAGAGGAAGGAAGACAAATGTCGATTCGATCCAAGCTGTTTGCAACCGTCGCGCTGCCGGTGCTGTCGGTGTCCGTCGCGGTTCCGCCCGCTGGCGCCGACAACCTGATGAAGCCATTCGAGGTTGCACAGGAGGGTGGCGGTCAGTCTGAGGAAGAGCTGCTGCTGCAGAAGCAGCGCCAGGCCGAAGAAGAGGCAGCACGCCAGGCGGCCGAACAGCAGAAGGCGGCCGAAGAAGAGGCTGCGCGCCAGGCTGCTGAGCAACAGAAGGCTGCCGAAGAAGAGGCTGCCCGCCAGGCCGCCGAACAGCAGAAGGCCGCTGAGGAAGAGGCTGCCCGCCAAGCCGCTGAACAGCAGAAGGCCGCTGAGGAAGAGGCTGCCCGCGCGGCGGCTGAACAACAGAAGGCTGCCGAGGAAGAGGCTGCCCGCGCGGCGGCTGAACAACAGAAGGCTGCCGAGGAAGAGGCTGCCCGTGCAGCCGCTGAACAGCAGAAGGCGGCTGAGGAAGAAGCTGCCCGCCAGGCGGCCGAGCAGCAGAAGGCCGCTGACGAACAGAAGGCAGCCGAAGAGCAGAAGGCTGCCGAAGAGCAACAGAAAGCCGCTGAACAGCAGAAGGCTGCTGAAGAGGAAGCTGCCCGCCAGGCTGCCGAACAGCAGAAGGCAGCTGAAGAACAGCAGAAAGCTGCGGAACAGGCTCAGCCCGGTACCTGCGTCGTACCGGAAGGTCAGGATGCATCGACCGCTTGCCCGCCGGAAGGCGGCAAGGCAGCCGAACAGCCTGCGACCACCGAGGAGCAGAAGGCCGGCGAGCAGCCGCCCGTGACCGAGGAGCAGAAGGCCGGCGAACAACCCGCGCCGACCGAAACGGCGCCGGGCACGGAGCCGCAACCCCAGACTGGCGAAGGCCAGCCAGTACCTGGCACGGAGCAGCCGCAGACCGGCGAGGGCCAGCCTGTGCCGAGCACCGAGCAGCCGCAGACCGGCGAAGGTCAGCCCGTCCCGGGGACCGAGCAGCCGGCGACCGCCGAGCAGCAGCCGCAGGTGCAGCAGCCGGTTCCGGAAGTGGTCGACACCCGCACCGAAGAAGAAAAGGTGAAGATCGCCGAAGACCCGGCGGCGACCGACGAGACCGTCGTTCTGCCGGTTGAAAACGGTGCGGCCGTGCTCGACAGCGACAAGGACGCCGACAATGCCGGCGGCAACCAGGCGCGCGAAGAGCGCCAGAAGCTGCGCGAGGAGCTGCGCGCCAAGGAAGAAGACGCGCCGGCGCCGGCAGACGATGCCGCATCCCAGGCTGCCATCACCGCCGAGACCCCGGCCGACCTGACGCAGAAGATCGAGGCGAACCTCAACGAAAAGGGCACGCGCGTCGATGAGGCGCCGGTCTTCGTGGTTCCGGAGACGACCAACATCGTCAACAACACCGTCATCAACAACACGGTGATCAACAACAACACGACCGTCAACAACGTCACCAACAACATCACCGAGGTGAAGGTCGTCGAGCAGGTCGACAACCGCGTGATCCTCGGCGTTGGCGACCAGATCTTCGTGCGTGGCGACGATCGTCCGCGCCTGCGCCACGATGCGGAAGAGACCTATTACGACGAACTTCCGCGCGGTCGTACCCGCGAAACCATCCTGCGTCCGGGCGGCTACCGGATCGTCACCGTCTACAACCGTTACGGCGACATCCTGCAGCGCTCGCGCGTTGACCGCGACGGCAACGAATATCTGATGATCTATGCGCCTGAGCGTGACGAAGGTCCGCGTCCGGCGATCATCGACGTCGGCTACGAACTGCCGCCGATGCGCCTGCGCATCCCGGTGAGTGATTATATTGCCGACGTTTCCGACGACCCGGACCGTGACTACTACGAGTTCCTGGCCGAGCCGCCGGTCGAGCGTGTCGAGCGCGTCTACACGATGGACGAGGTGCGTCATTCGGCCCGCCTGCGCGACAAGGTTCGCCGTATCGATCTCGATACGATCACCTTCCCGACGGGCAGCGCCGAAGTGTCGATGTCGCAGGCGAAAACCATGCGCAAGGTCGCGGCCGCAATGGAGAAGGTTCTGGCGAAGGATCCGGGTGAAACCTTCTTCATCGAAGGCCACACTGATGCCGTCGGCTCGGACCGCTCGAACCTCGTGCTTTCGGACAAGCGCGCCGAATCGGTCGCCTCCCTGCTGACCGAGGTCTACGGCATCCCGCCGGAAAACCTGGTGACCCAGGGCTACGGTGAGCGCTTCCTCAAGGTGCGGACTGAGGAGGCCGAACAGCAGAACCGCCGCGTCACCATTCGCCGCGTCACGCCGCTGGTCCGTCCGGTCGCGCAGCGCTAACAAAGTCGCCCAGCGCTGATAAAAGTCGCACTGCGCTGATCAAGCTTCGGGCAGGAATGTCCGAATAGCTCTAGGAAACCCGCCTCGCAAAAGGCGGGTTTCCGTCGTTTCACAGATCTCCAGCCTCTTTAATTTCCGGATTGCCATGAAAGCCGTTGCCCTGCCGTTCCTCGCCTTAGCCATGCTCACCCAATCGGCTGTCGCAGCACCGGGGCTCGTGGAGCCGGATCTGCGGCTGCCGGCCAATCCAGATGGAAAGAGCGGGGCGCCGCGCGTCGCCCTGACGCTCGATGCCTGCAGCGGCGCGACCGACATGCGCATCCTCGGCACCCTGATCGAGAACCACATTCCGGCGACGATCTTCGTGACCGCGCGCTGGCTGAAGCGCAACGGCCTCGTCGTCGAGGTGATGAAGGCGCATCCGGATCTGTTCGAGATCGAGGATCACGGCGCGATGCATGTGCCGCCGATCGACGTGAAGGTCTCGGTCTATGGTCTGGCGGCGGCCGGGTCGGAGGCTTCGGTTGCGGCCGAAGTCGATGGCGGTGCGACGGCGATCAAGGCGCATGGCCTGCCGGCGCCGCACTGGTTCCGTGGGGCAACCGCCAAATATACCCATTCGTCGATGAGCCAGATCCGCGCCATGGGTTATCGCATCGCCGGCTACTCGGTGAACGGCGACGGCGGCTCGCTGCTCGGCGCAGCCGTCGCCGAAAAGCGCATTCGCGCAGCGAAGGACGGCGACGTCATCATCGCCCATATCAACCAGCCGACCCATTCCGCCGGCGCCGGCGTCGCGCGCGGCATTCTCGATCTCAAGGCGAAGGGCTACAGCTTCGTCCGATTGAATGACATTCCGGATGAAATGACGGTCGGCGCGACGAATTGACTGATTTTGGCGGCTGGCTGCGGAAAATGTCCGTAAGGAAATGGTCAACGCCGGAAAATGTCTGCGTCGAGTGTATCTCCCCGAGCGCGGCGACGTTCCATATCCCATATCGCGTGGTGGATTGTGCGTGCTCGACCAAGCCGTTTCTCTCATGACAGTTGCAAGGCCGCTGCTCGACGCAAAGTAGCGGCTTGTCGAATTCCATTTTCCGTTGCCGGCAGCTCCCCCTTAGGCTTGTCGAGCTATGCGTCTGGCTCTGGAGGAGTGGATGAAGCGTATCGTTATCGGGTTCGTTATCGCGCTGCGGAGGAGTGGATGAAGCGTATCGTTATCGGGTTCGTTATCGCGCTGCTATCGCAGGCATTCGCGTCGCCTGCGCGCGCGGATGGTGCGAGTGCGCCATTGCAGCCGTTCGAGCAAGTGCTGGAGCGCGCCGAGAAAGGCGATGTCGAGGCTGAGATCGATATCGGCATACGCTACCAGACAGGTGAGGGTGTTGCGCGCGACGTTTTGAAAGCCATCGGCTGGTATCGGGGGCCGGCCGAGAAGGGTAACGCGAAAGCGCAATTCCTGCTTGGCACTATCTATTTCAACGGTGCCGAGGGCGTGAGGCAGAACTATGCCGAGGCGCTACGCTGGTATCGGCTTTCAGCCGAGCAGAAGATGCCGGCCGCCCAATTCAGTCTCGGGGTTCACTACGAACGCGGCTTGGGTGTCGCGAAGGACGAGGCGCAGGCTATCGTCTACTATCGGTTGGCTGCGGAACAAGGTCACGCCACCGCCCAATACAACCTGGGCTACCTGCTCCAGGAGGGGCGTGGAACGAAGCGCGACCTTGCTGAGGCCTTCGAATGGTATCGCAAGGCGGCAGAGCAGGGGCTGGTTGCGGCCATGCACAATCTCGCCGTCGCCTACTTGCAGGGCAACGGCACGCTGAGAAATGACGCAGCGGCCTACCGATGGGAGTCGCGCGCCGCGATCGGCGGGGAACCCCGCGCTCAGTACAATCTCGGAGTCATGTACGAGAGAGGCACCGGTGTCGAACGTAGCGTTCCCGAGGCGCTCAACTGGTATGTGCGAGCAGCCGAGCAGGGGAACATCGAAGGACAAACGAATGCCGGCAGGCTCTATTTCAACAGCGAGGCCGGGCGGGTCGATACCAAGGAGGGGGATCGCTGGCTGCGGCTTGCTGCGCGTGGCGGAAATGGGCAGGCACAAAATCTCCTCTGCACCATCTACGTGCGCGCATTCGGCGTCGGGCGTGACGATCGGGAAGCGGTAAAGTGGTGCCGCTTGGCGGCCGACCGGGGCATGGCCTCGGCGCAGGTGGATCTGGCAATCTTCTACATGCTGGGTCGCGGCGTCGAGAAGGACGAGGCTCAGGCATTCGAGCTGTTCCTGAAGGCGGCAAAACAGGGGAACCCGCAAGCCCAGATGAATGTCGGCGCCATGTACCTGACGGGTGCCGGCGTTAATGAAAACTACGCGGAGGCGCACCGCTGGTTCCTGATGCTTGCTGATCGCGGAGATCCCAAGGGGCAATTCAACCTGGCGGTCATGTATGCGAACGGCCAAGGTATAGAGAAGAACGTGAAGGAAGCGGCGCGGCTCTACAAGCTTTCGGCTGACCAGGGTTATGCCTTCGCGCAGTTCAATCTCGCCATGGCCTATCTGAACGGCATCGGCGTGGAGATTGACGCTCCGGCTGCCGTCCGGTGGTTCCGCAAGGCGGCGGAGCAAGGAAATGCCGACGCGCAATTCTTTCTCGGTATCGCCTATGCGAGAGGCGATGGGGTGGAGCAGGACCTTTCAGCCGCGGCCGAATGGTGTGCCAAGGCCGCCGCGCAGGGGATGCGGAAGGCGCAGGAGTTGCTGGCGAAGCTGCCCGAAGAGTATCGCCGCGCCTCGCAGCGTTGAGCCTGCAGCGCCTTCGCGCCTTTCAGACGCCTTTGCGCTGCAACCCTGTGACCTTCTCCACGAAATCGGCGATCGCGATGGTGTCGTCGAGGTCGAAAAGCGGAAGATCGGCATTGGCAACCGGGTGATCGGCAGCGATCGCGCAGATGTGCGGATCGGTGGGGGCCAGCGGCTCTCGGTTCGCCGATTCCAGGCGCCGGGCCTCGATTTTCGGGATCGGTTCGCGCTTGTAGCCTTCGACGAGCACAAGATCGCAAGGGGCAAGCCGCGCAAGGATGTCCTCGAAGGACGGTTCCGGTGCGCCGCGCAATTCGTGCATGATCGCAAACCGCGTGCCGGAGACGATCGTCACCTCGTGGGCGCCAGCCTCGCGATGGCGGTAGCTGTCGGCGCCGACCTTGTCGATGTCGAAGTCGTGGTGCGCGTGCTTGACGGTGGAAACCACGTAGCCGCGCTGCGTCAATTCGGTGACGAGCCGCACCATCAGTCCGGTCTTGCCGGAATTCTTCCAGCCGGCGATGCCGAAGATCTTCATGGCGTTCATGCTCTGCTGTCCTCGAAAAAGCTCAACCATTCCTTCGCCTCGGTGAGATCCGCAGGAGTGTTGACGTTGAAGAAGGGATCGAATGCGCCCTTCGGCGTCATGGTGACAGGAAAGTCGACCGTTACCGAGGCATGGCGTTCGATGAAGGCACGGACGCGGCGCTTCGGGTCGCTCGTCAGCCAGGTCTCCAGCTCGTCGGCGAGCGCAACTGGCCAGAGCGCAAACAGTGGATGCATCTGGCCGACGGATGCCGCCACGGCAATCTGTTGACGTTGGGTCAAGGCGGCGATCAGTCGCGCGACGAGGTCATCGGGAAAGAAGGGCGTGTCGGTGGGAACGACCAAGACATGGGATGCTTCCGGCGTAGCCCCTGCCACATGGCGCATGGCCGTCAGCACGCCGGCGAGCGGTCCGAGAAAACCCGGAACCGTATCGGCAATGACGGGCGTATTTCCGTCGACGGCGTCTGCCGGTTCGGCGTTGAGGTTGACGGCTATGCTGGTGACCTGGGGACGAAGCCGCTCGATGATGTGCGAAAGCATCGTGCGGCCACCCAGGTGAAGGTCGGGCTTGGGGCTTCCCATGCGGCGCGACAGTCCGCCTGCGAGGATGACGGCGGGTAGCGGTTCGCTGATCAGACGGCGTGAGGTGTCCGGCATCGCGCGGCTCCTATTCCAAAGGGCCGGTCAGCGAGCGCTGGGCGACCGCTTTTCGGCCGCGCAGGGTCTCGCGGTAGAAGGTGTAGAGGCCCGAACCGATAATGACCGCAACGCCGACCAGCATCCAGGTATCGGGCACTTCCGTAAAGAAGAAGATGCCGATCGCGATCGACCAGATCAGGCTGGTGTAGCGGAAGGGCGCAATGACCGAGATATCGCCGGCGCGCATTGCCAGCACGATCGTCTGGTAACCGAGCATCAGCAGGATGCTCGCGGCGGCGATGTGGCTGAAGGTCGTCGCCGACATTGGCTGCCAGCCGCCCATCGGCTGGATGAGGACGGCACCGACGATGGTTGTGACAAGGGAGGTCGACACGGTGATGTAAAGCGAGGGCACGTCATGGCCGATGCGGCGGGTGCAGAGATCGCGGGTTGCCGTGACGAACACGCAGGCGACGACGGTCAGTGCCGCCGGCGTGAAGCCCTCGGGACCGGGCCGAAGCACGATCAGCACGCCGATGAAGCCGGCGATGATCGCCGTCCAGCGCCGCCAGCCGACTGGCTCGCCGAGGAACAGGGCGGCGCCGAGCGTGACGGCCAAGGGCAGCGCCTGCATGATCGCCGAGGCATTGGCGAGCGGGATCTGGCCGAGGGCGGAGATATAGGTGACCGAGGCGAGCGCCTCCATGGCGATGCGCAGCAGGATCACCGGCTTCATCAGGGTGCGGAGCGGCCGAAAGGCGCGAAACTGCCAGGCGGCGAGCACCACCATCAGCGTCGTCAGCAGCCCGCGCACGAAGATGATCTGGCCGACATTCATCGCGCCGGTGACGGATTTGACCAGCGCGTCGTTGCAGGAGAACGTGACCATCGCCAGGCACATGAAAAGAATGCCGCGGAAATTGGTGGAGGCTTGCATGCTGGCTGTCCTGCGGCGCCGGAAAGCGGGCTACGCTGTCGACGAATGGGGAGGCGAATCCACGGGATGGATCGCCTAATGTTTAAGCATTGGCTGCCGGCTTGTGCAAACGGGATCGCATGCGGCGGCCGGTTTTCTTTCAGCGCAAGTAGAACGGTTCGCCCCAGCCGAGTTCAATTGCCCGGAAGACTGTGGCAGGGCGCTAAAATGTCCGCCGGCGAACATGAACTTATTCGCGGAATCTTAAGTTTCGCTGCCTATCGTCGCTGCAATTCCGCATCCATTCGCATGACGCGATCGGCGGGGTGGCGCCGCAGCAAACCTTGCAGGGTGGCCATTCCAGGGACGTCTGCCCAGGCTTGGAAAGCCTTCGGCACTCGTCCCATCGGTGTTTCCACCAAGAAAAGCCGCCGCGCGGGCCTGCTTCCCATAAGAATAATTCAGGGGTGCGCAATGTCTTTCATCGATCGCCTGCTGCAGCGCTTGCGGATCGTCACCAAGGTTTTGCTTTTCGTGGTTCCGCTTGTGGCGCTGATCGCCGGTATTGGTCTCATTGGCTTCTTTACCGCCCGCACGCTCAACGGCCATATGACCGTGACGCGGGAAACCATCAACAATCTCTCGGACTTCCAGGCGCTCCGCAGTGCGCTGCAGGCTTTTGCCGATGCGCCGAGCGAGGAAACTCGCGCTGCTTTGGCGAGCCAGATCGACGAGCAGGAAATCGGCGTGAAGACGCTGGACAGCCTGCTGACGCGCGGTGAGGACAAGGCAGAGATAGCCTCGGTGCTGACGCTGGGTGAGGCGATGCGCAGTCAGACGGACAAGCTCTGGGTGACCAAGCTCGAGCGGGACCAGGTGACGGCATCGCTGGAAACGGCGCTCGCCGACATGACCGAGCAGGGCAACAGTGCCTACAAGCAGATCGACATCATCCGCAAGGAATCCGGCGAGAAGGAAGCCTTCGCCAAGGCGCTGCTCTTCGATGCCGCCGCCTATCAGGGCCTTGCCGAGCGCATCAAGAAATTCCGACTGCCGGTCACGATGGCCGTCAATCCGGATGCCAAGATCGATCAGGCGGGCAAGCTGCTGCCGCATCTCGTGAAGCAGATCGATGAGGCCGAAAAGATTGCCTCGGAAAAGGTGCAAGCGCCGATTGCCGACGTGAAGGAACAGGCGCTCAAGGTTCAGGCGATCCTTGCCGGTGCCGAAGACAGCGAGGCGAAGAAAAACGCGCTGGTGCCGATCCTCAGCAAGTTCTCCAAATATGAAGCGGACTTCGCCAAGGAGGCAGCCAAGAACTCGGATACGGCGGCCAAGCGCTTCGTCGGCATGGATGCCGAGATTTCACAACTGAAGACCCTCATCGCGCTGATGGGCGATACCTTCAAGGGGCTCGACAGCACGCGGCTGCATATCAGCGAGTTGCACCGCAAGCTCGATGCCGCGGGCCGCGAGCCGGTCATGGCTGACATCCAGGCGGTTCGCGAAACGGCGGGCAAGCTCGGCGAACTCGGCGGCAAGAACGCGGCGCTTCGCGATCTTCCGGCGAAGCTTGGGCCCTCGCTCGGCAACATCGACAAGGACACCGCGGCACTGATCGACGTCGGCGGCCGCTGGCAGGCGGCCAAGGCGGAAGCTTCGGCACTCGTGGCCACTGCCAGCACCACGCTTGAGAGTTTCGTCAGCAGCGCGCAGGAAGCCGGCAAGGTCGACAGCCAGCGCTCGGCCGATGTCTCGATCGTCGCCATGATTGCCGGCACGCTGCTCGCCATCATCGGTGGCCTGATGCTGGTCGAAACGCTGCGTGGCCCGCTGAAGCGCGTGACCGAAACGATGACGCGGCTTGCCGGCGGCGATCTCGACGTTGCCATCGAGGGTCGCAACCGCGGCGACGAGATCGGCGACATGGTGCGCTCCGTTGCCGTGTTCCGCGACAATGCCCTCGAGAACGTGCGGCTGGGGCGCGAGGCGGAGGCGGCGCGTGCGCTTTCGGCAGAAGAAGAAGCGCGCCGCGCCGCGGAGCGTGCCCGTGTCGAGGCCGAGCAGATGCAGGCGCTGAATGCGCTTTCGGATGTTCTCGCAGCTCTCGCCGACGGCAATCTCGAGGAAGGCATGGCGGAGGACCTGCCGGCCGACTACGTCATCATGGCGCGCACCTACAACAATGCGGTCGAGGCACTGCGGGCGACGCTGGCCGACGTGCGTGTCGTTACAGGCGAGATCACCGGCGGCACCGGCAATCTCGCGTCGTCGGCTGACGACCTGGCACGCCGCACCGAGCAGCAGGCGGCCGCACTCGAGGAAAGCTCGCGTGCCCTTCGGCAATTGACGGAGATCGTCCGCACGACGGCCGAAAGTGCGCGCAAGACGACGGTGTCGGTGGGCGAAACCAATTCTTATGCCAAGCATTCCGGCCAGGTGGTCGCCAAGGCGATCGACGCCATGGCGGAGATCAATCGCTCGTCGGAGAAGATCAGCACGATCATCGGCGTCATCGACGAGATCGCTTTCCAGACCAACCTCCTGGCGCTGAATGCCGGCGTCGAGGCGGCGCGGGCAGGCGAGGCCGGACGTGGCTTTGCCGTGGTGGCGCAGGAGGTGCGCGAGCTTGCCCAGCGTTGCGCAGGAGCGGCCCGCGAGATCAAGGGGCTGATTTCCGAAAGCTCGGCGCAGGTGCGGAGCGGCGTTGCTCTGGTGCAGGAAACGGGCGATGCGCTCACCGTCATCAACAGCCACATCACCACGATCCACGACCTCGTCAGCAATATCGAGGCTTCGGCAGCCGACCAGTACACCGGCCTCAACGAGGTCAATTCTGCAGTGCATGAGGTCGAGCTGATCACCCAGCAGAACGCCGCGATGGTCGAGGAGAACACCGCCGAGATCCACGGGCTGCGCCGGCAGGTGGAAGCGCTTAACGAGAAGATCGAGCGCTTCCGCACCGGTACGGAGGGAATGGGTGCGCAGGCGCAGGGGCGCGGGAGCTACGCGGCCTGATCTGTTCCTCCGACGGCGGCTTTCAAGGCTTGCCGCCCGGCTTGTCAGCCCCTCACCCTAACCCTCTCCCCGCAAGCGGGGCGAGGGGACGTGCACTGCGGCAAGACATCCCAATGTAGGTCGCCGGAAAGCGCAAGCCGTCGACGCATCTGTGCGGAGTACGTGGGGACACGAGCGTGTGCCCCACATTCCCTTCTCCCCGCTTGGCGAGGGAGAAGGTGCCGGCAGGCGGTTGAGGGGCCGCCTGCCGGTTGTTCATCCAAAGTTGGTATCGTGCGGGACGGTCAGCCGCCGGTGACGCTCATGTGGCGGGCGACGGCGGGACGGTTGTGCTCCCGGTCGATGATGAAGTCGTGGCCTTTCGGCTTGCGGCCGATCGCCTCGTCAATCACCTGGCTCAAATAGGCATCGTCTTCGGAGGCGCGGAGCGCAGTGCGCAGGTCGGCCGCGTCGTTCTGGCCGAGGCACATATAGAGCGTGCCGGTGCAGGTGAGGCGGACGCGGTTGCAGCTTTCGCAGAAGTTATGCGTCATCGGCGTGATAAGGCCGAGCCGTCCGCCGGTTTCCGCAACCTCGAGATAACGGGCAGGGCCGCCGGTGCGATAGGGAATGTCCGAGAACGTGAAGCTCTGTTCCAATTGCCGGCGCATCTCGGAGAGCGGCAGGTAGTGGTCGGTGCGGTCTTCTTCGATCTCGCCCATCGGCATGGTTTCGATCAGCGTCAGGTCCATGCCGCGGCCATGGGCCCAGCGCATGAGATCGGGGATCTCCGCGTCGTTGAAACCTTTCAGCGCCACGGCGTTGATCTTGATCTTGAGGCCGGCAGCCTGGGCCGCGTCGATGCCTTCCATGACCTTGGAGAGGTCGCCCCAGCGGGTGATCTGGTGGAACTTCGCCGCGTCGAGCGTGTCGAGCGAGACGTTGATGCGCTTGACGCCGCACTCGACAAGCTCGGAGGCATATTTCGCGAGCTGCGAGCCATTGGTCGTCAGCGTCAACTCGTCGAGCCGGCCGGCCTCGATCTCCTTGCCGAGTTCACGCACCAGGAACATGATGTTCTTGCGCACCAGCGGCTCGCCGCCGGTGAGCCGCAGCTTGCGCACGCCCTTGGCGATGAAGGCGGAACAAAGCCGGTGCAATTCTTCGAGCGTCAGCAGATCCTTCTTCGGCAGGAAGGTCATGTGTTCCGCCATGCAATAGGTGCAGCGGAAATCGCAGCGATCGGTGACCGACACGCGCAGATAGGTAATCGCCCGACCGAAGGGGTCGATCATTGGAACGGTCTTCTGCTCTAGCGGCCTGGCGCCGAACCTGTCTATCGTGGCTGTGTTCAAAACGTCTTTCTCCCAGCCCTTTCAATGTCGTTGTCGAACCTGCTCGCGTCAAGGCGCATACTGTCGCAAAGTGTTGATCGGAAGAGCAGGGTAATTCTCGCCAGCCGATTTCTGCGCTAGTGCATACTCATCCCTAAGTCAAAGCCGCATCAGGGATAGGAGGTTTCAGCAAGCAAGGTGCGATGAAGCTTTCAGGCGGATCACGGCGAATGGACGGCATCGCGTTTGCCGTTCGCGAACAGGAGCAGGCAATATGAGTGAAATCTGGCCGACGGAACTGCGTGTCTCCAAGGATCGCCACCGGCTCGTCGTCGCCTTCAACGATGGCGCATCCTTCGATCTCTCGGCGGAGATGCTGCGGGTACTATCGCCGTCTGCCGAAGTGCAGGGCCATGGGCCGGGCCAACGGGTGACGGTGCCCGGCAAGCGCAACGTGCAGATCATTTCAGTGCAGCCAACCGGCAACTACGCGGTGCGCATCGGTTTCGACGATTTTCACGATACCGGCATCTTCACCTGGAGCTATCTGCGCGAACTCGGCGAGAAGGGTGGAGAGCTCTTCGGTGCTTATGAACAGGAACTCGCTGAGAAGGGCATGTCGCGCGACAAGACGGAAAAGCCGCGCTGATCTCGACTGCGCCTGTCGTCAGGCCAGTTCGTCCTCTTCTTTCAGCAGTATCCCGATCAGCCGCTCCATGGATCGGGTGACCACCATGCAGTCCTCCAACGGCTCGTCGTCCAGCAATTTCTCGATCAGCGCCGTGTGGATCTCCATGGCTGCCTCCGTAAGGTTGCGGCCCTCCTGTGTCAGCGACAACCGCAGCACCCGTTTGTCCTTCTCGTCACCGCGGCGCAGGATCAGGCCGCGCTTTTCCAGCTGCGGCAACAGCATGCTCATGTTGGAGCGGCCCACCAGCAGTTTGCGTGCCAGTTCCTGCTGCGAAATGCCGTCGAAGCGGTAGAGGTTGATCAGGATATCGAGGTGTGGCGGCTTGATGTCGAGATGGGCGATCTCGCGCGTCACCGTCTGCTGCATGAGCTGGCAGGCGCGCGCAACCGCGATCCAGCTGCGGAAACGGGGGTGATCCCAAGGGAAATGGTGTTCTGTCGTCACTTGATTTTTGTTCAACGTTGTACAATTATGTTCAGCATTGAACATAACAAGAGATTCCCACTATGGCACCCTTTGCGATCAAGGTCATCCGCCACACGCTGAAAGGCGTGGCAGCGTTCTCGCCCGAGGCCGCCGGCAGGCTTGCCTTCAAGCTTTTCAGCGTGACGCCCGGCCGGAAGCCTAAGAACGCCAAGGAGAGGGCGGTGCTCGCGGCCGCGGCGCCCGTGATCGCCACGGGGCAGCCGGTGACGCTTTCCTATGCCGGCGGCTGGGTGCTGGCACGCCAGTTCGCCGCTCCGCGCAATGCCGCCAACGCCAAGCGCATCCTGCTCGTGCATGGCTGGGGATCGCGCAGCGACTACTTGGCTGCGATGATCGATGGCCTGGTCAAAGGCGGCGCTGAAGTGGTGACGCTCGACTGGCCGGGGCATGGCGGTTCGCCGGGACGCACACTCACGATGCCTGCAGCGGTCAGGGCGATCGACGCCGCCTGGCGGCATTTCGGCAATTTCGATGTCTGCGTCGGTCATTCCTTTGGCGGGGGAAGCCTTGCTTGTGCGGCGGGCGGCATCGTCTGCGACGTGCGCAGCCATGTGGCGAAGAAGCTGGTGCTGATCGGCGCGCCGAGCGAGATGACTTGGCTTTTCAAAGGTTTCGGCAAAATTCTTCGCCTGGCGCCGAAGACGCAGGCGGCCTTCGAAGATGTTGTCGAGCGTCTCGCCGGCAGACGCCTCGAGGATTTCGACGCCGCGCGGATCATCGGCGTCCTCGCCGTGCCGACGCTGGTCATCCATGCGGAGGACGACAAGGAGGTCGCGGCCGATCATGCCCGCCGCTATGCAGCCGCTGGGCCGAACGTGGAGATGTTTTGGGCAAACGGCTTCGGCCATCGCCGCATCGTCTCGGCCGCACCCGTGATCGCGCGGATCAATGCCTTCATACACGCGGAAGATCAAAAAGCCGCCGCCTGACTATTTTTCGTTGCTGCCGTCATCAGACTGTCATGCTATCGGTCAAAGGGTCGCTTTAGCCTCCGGAATCGCTTCGCAATCCGCGCCCTGCCATCGATCCGGAGATCTTTCGGTATTGGAGGACGGCATGTCGGTCATCACCTCGGTCGAGGAACTCAACGCGCTCTATGGCGGTGTTAGCGAAGCATCGGTGGCCAAGGTCACCAAAACGCTGACGGCGGAGTATCGGCTGATGATCGAGGCTTCGCCCTTCTGCGCGCTCGCAACCGTCGGGCCGGAGGGCCTCGATTGTTCGCCGCGCGGTGACGACGATTGCGTCGTTCGGATCGCCGACGACAAGACGGTGCTGCTTCCCGACTGGCGCGGCAACAACCGGGTCGATTCGCTCGCCAATATCGTGCGTGACCCGCGCGTGGCGCTGATGTTCCTGATCCCCGGCTCGAACACGACGATGCGCATCAACGGCACAGCCGTCCTCAGTATCGATCCGGAGCTTACCGATAGCTTCGAGGTCGACGGCAAGCACCCGCGCAGCGTGATTGTCGTGACCATCGGTGAAGTCTATTTTCAGTGCGCCCGTGCGGTGATGCGCGCGCAGCTTTGGAACCCGGAACGCTTCCTCGATCCGGCATCGCTGCCGACGCCCGGCACGCTGCTGAAGGCTGCCAAGACGGATTTCGACCGCGAAACCTATGACCGCGAATGGCCGGAGCGCGCAGCCAAGACCATGTGGTAGGCTGCTGCGGGGGCCGACCGGTACGGTCGCCATCTCAGCGAAGCGCGCGGGTGGAGGCGAGGGTGCGGCGGCAGGCTCTGACAGGTGCATCAGCACTCCTTTTCGCTCTCTTGGCCGGCAAGGCGACAGCCGGCGAGCCCAGTCTATCCGAGAAGCTCAGCCTGCTGGCTACGGCCTACCCCGATGCCATCGAGCGGATCGACGGCAATGTCCTGGTTCTGCGGGATGGTGGGGGGCCGCTCTCCATCGACGACGGCAGGAAGAAGAGCCATGCAGAGAAGCTGGCCGCGGCGGATATCGAGGACAGCCTGTCACAGATCTATCCGCTGGGCGCGTGTGCGAAAGCGCCGGCCGTCGATTTCGATCCGGGTCGCATCCGCAGCGAAGCACTGTTGAAGCGGCTCTATGGCAGCAGTGCTACGGCTGTCAGGCGGGATCTCGTCACTGTGGACTGGTTCGGCGAACGGCTGCGGGTGACGAGGAAACACGGAACGGCCGCGGCGCTGAAGGCGGTCGCCGCGGACCTTTCGCAGCATGCCGAACTCCGGCGCTATCTCAGCCCAAGCGCCGGCACCTTCAATTGGCGGCCGATTGCCGGGGCTGCCACGCTGTCGGTCCATAGCTTCGGCGCGGCTATCGACATCAACACCGATTTCGCCGACTACTGGCGCTGGGCCGGGAAGGCCAAGGGAGCGCACGGCTATCGCAACCGCTATCCGCTCAAAATCGTCGAGATTTTCGAGAAGCACGGCTTCATCTGGGGTGGCCGCTGGTACCACTTCGATACGATGCATTTCGAGTACCGGCCGGAACTGATCGCGATCGCTCGGGCTGCCGGTGGGGACGCCTGCGGCCGCTAATCGGCCGCCTCGCAATGTCCAGAGGGGCTAACTTCTCGCAAATCCTGGCAAACAAAAAGCGCCCATAGAGGGCGCCGATTGTCAGTTCGATCGCAGAGCTCCGTAGGTCAGCGTCGATAGATCAGCCAGTTGCGGCCGGATTCCTTGCGCATGCCGTCTTCGAAGAGAACGGTTTTGTTGCGCCCGCCATTCTTGGCCGAATAGAGCGCGATATCCGCCTTGTTGTAGAGATCGACCGGGTCTTCGGCTGCGGTCGCCATGCAGACACCGACGGAAAGCGTGATCGGGCCGTAGTTGACCCCGGTCTTCGAATTGCGGAACGGCGTTGCCGCAAGAACCGTGCGGATGCGATCGGCGATCTGCAGGCATTCTTCCTGGGTGCTGTCGCCAAGGATGATGGCGAACTCCTCGCCGCCGGTGCGGGCAACGAAGGCCTCGCGGCGCAGGTTTGCGCGTAGAACGCCACCGACGGTCGCGAGGATCTTGTCGCCGACCGGATGGCCGAAGGTGTCGTTGACCTTCTTGAAATGGTCGATGTCGGCGACGAGCAGGCCGGTGAAGTTTCTCAGATGCTCATTGTTGTAGACGGCGGCCAGATTGTCGTCGAAGGCGCGGCGGTTGGCGAGGCGCGTCAGCGAATCCGTGTTGGCGATGCGCTTGTACTCGTCGAGCTCCTGCCGGATGACTTCCATCTCGAAGGATTTCTGCACGACCGTTTGCACGCGCTCCTTGCCCTGGCTCATCGTCTCGGCGGTCGCCTCGGTCAGGATGCCGATTGCATGGCGCAGGATATCGGCGCTCGACGCACTCTTGCTGACGATGTTGACATAGGCTTCGTCCAGAACCTTGTTGTAGTTCTCGAGCGCGTATTGCTCGTCCTTCAAAAGGGTGACGAGTTCGGCGAGCTTGGCTGCAAGCGTCGTGTGGGCGCGCTCGATGCCGGTCGAGCGGTGAATGTGGCTGAAGTACTGCGCGCCGATCGCATCCAGCTCATCCTGGGTCGCGCGGCTGCCTAGCGCTGCGAGTTCTTTCGACAGCTGCGGGTTGGAGCCGAGATAGGCTTCGTAATAGAGCTCGTAGTTGCGGGGGATAGGCGCGACACCCATCATGCGCATGGCATGGGTTACTTGCGCTGCGATATCGGGCGTCTGTGCTTTGCCCGAGTTTGCCGTTTGCATGTGCAAACCCCCTAATATTAATCACTGCTTACGGGTTATGATTTTTAGGGGCAAATGATTTGCGAAGTCTTAATATTTGCCGCCGCTGTGCACCGCAGTTCGATCGATTGCGGCCATTTCCGCCGATCTATCCTAGCGTTTGCGACTTGAACCCACGGCGCCGTTGAGGCGCCGTGGTGTATCAAAATGGATCAGGCTGGGCTGATCATCGTTTCCGGACGCACGATCGCGTCGAACTCTTCGTTCGTCACGTAGCCGCCGCCGACAGCTTCTTCGCGCAGCGTCGTGCCGTTCTTGTGTGCGGTCTTGGCAATCTTGGCGGCGTTGTCGTAGCCGATCTTCGGGGCGAGCGCGGTGACCAGCATCAGTGAGCGGTCGAGTGCCGCCTTGATGTTGTCTTCGCGTGCCTCGATGCCGACGACGCAATTGTCGGTGAAGGACACGGCCGCATCGGAAAGCAGCTGCACCGACTGCAGGAAGTTGTAGGCCATCAGCGGGTTGAAGACGTTGAGCTCGAAGTGGCCCTGGCTGCCGGCAAAGGTGAGAGAGGCATGGTTGCCGAAGACCTGGGCGCAGACCTGGGTCAGTGCTTCGCACTGGGTCGGGTTGACCTTGCCGGGCATGATCGACGAGCCAGGCTCGTTTTCAGGCAGCGACAGTTCGCCGAGACCGGAGCGCGGGCCGGAACCGAGGAAGCGGATGTCGTTGGCGATCTTGAAGAGGGCGGCGGCCGTCGCGTTGATCGCGCCATGGCTGAAGACCATGGAATCATGGGCGGCAAGCGCCTCGAACTTGTTTGGCGCAGAGGTGAAGGCGACGCCGGTGATCTTGGCGATCTCTTCGGCGACCTTCTCGGCAAAGCCGACCGGTGCGTTGAGGCCGGTACCGACGGCCGTGCCGCCCTGGGCCAGTTCGCAAAGGCCGGGCAGCGTCATCTCGATGCGCTTGATCGAGGAGGCGACCTGGGCTGAGTAGCCGGAAAATTCCTGGCCGAGCGTCAGCGGCGTTGCATCCTGGGTGTGGGTGCGGCCGATCTTGATGATGTGATCGAATGCCTTGACCTTGGCTTCCAGCGCCTTATGCAGATGCTTCAGCGCCGGCAGCAGGTCATGGATCACCCGTTCTGCGCAGGCGATGTGCATCGCCGTCGGATAGGTGTCGTTCGACGACTGGCTCATGTTGACGTGATCGTTCGGATGCACCGGCTTCTTCGAGCCCATGACGCCGCCGAGCAGTTCGATGGCGCGGTTCGAAATCACCTCGTTGGCATTCATGTTCGACTGGGTGCCCGAACCGGTCTGCCAGACGACGAGCGGGAAATGGTCGTTGAGCTTGCCGTCGATCACTTCCTGCGATGCCTTGACGATGGCATCGGCGACGGTGGAATCCAGACGGCCGAGCGCCTGGTTGGTGCGGGCAGCTGCCTGCTTGACGATGCCGAGCGCCCGGACGATCGAGGCCGGCTGCTTTTCCCAACCGATCTTGAAATTGCCGAGCGAGCGCTGGGCCTGGGCGCCCCAATAGCGGTCGCTTGCCACTTCGATGGGGCCGAACGTGTCTGTTTCCGTGCGCGTCGATGTCATCGTGATACCTGCCTTGGATCATGCGGTTCATGAAGCCTGGGCGAGCGGCCGGGTGGCGCATCTCCCCAGGGTGCCGGGCCTCTCTCTGCCCCGCCTGCCGGAGCTTGTAAAGGGGCGTGGCTCGGCTTGCCATGCTACAATCGTTTGAAACGTTGACGTGCAACAAGGCCGGCCCGGAACGATGGTGATTCGGTCGCTTGCGGGCCGCGGGCGCCGTTGTGATGTTTCGGTCACAGGCGCGGCGTTCTTTTTAGGCGCCGATCGGCGGCTGCAACCGGCCCATGACCTCCCGCTGAAATAAAATCCATATGGATCAAATTTTTATCCCCCTTCGAACGTTATGGAATCGAGGCGATTGCCGGGGCGAGGAAGGAGATTCAAGGTCGATGTTCGCGGGCGCGTTTCCTTTTCATTCACCATCCTTTTCTATAACTTTCAGTGCACGAGGGCGTGGCGAGAATCTGGCTTCAGTCGAATTCGGCGACAACGCGATACGGGGACGTAGTTTCATATGAGAGTAATTAAGACGGCAGCGGTCGTGGCGCTCATGAGCGGCTGTGCGATCGCGACCATGGATGTGCGGCCGGCTTCGGCCTTCACATTTGGCGATTTCATCCGGGCGGGCCGGAAGAAGACCGAGGCTCAGCAGGTTCAGCCGACCCAGCCGCTGCCGGGCATGGGCACGATGGTCGACCCGCAGCAGGCGGCCAAGCCGCTGCCGAAGGTCACGGGCCCCAAATATTACACCTACAAGGCGGAGCCGCTGCGTCGCATCTCGACCGACAAGCTGCTCGATCCGGTCGTTACCGGCTCCGTGCGCAACGATGCGCTGCCGCCGATGCTGCGCACGCCGCTTGCCGACGCGCGGCAGTTCCTGCCGGATATCAACGTTCGCGCGTCCGGCGACGTCGCCAAGGCGGTCGAAGCCCATTACGGCGCCCGCATGGATTACATCTGGATCGGCGCCGAAGGCGTGAACTCCAAGGCAAAGGCGGCGGTCGCCGTTCTCGCCGATGCAGCCAAGGTCGGCCTCGACCCGCAGGACTATGCCGTCAACGTACCGGCAGACACTTTCGACCGCGGCGACATGATCGCGCGCGAAAAGGAGCTGCTGCAGTTCGAAATCGCGCTGTCGGCGGCAACGCTGACCTATGCGCAGGACACCGTGCGCGGCCGCATCGATCCGAACAAGATCTCCGGCTACCACGACTTCAAGCGCAAGACTGTCGAACTCGCCCCGCTTCTCGACAAGCTGTCTGCGAGCAACGACGTCGCCACGCTTCTCAACGACCAGAACCCGAAGAGCGCGCAATTTGCGGCACTCTCCGTCGAACTGGAGAAGCTGAGGGCGGAAACAGGCGCCGAGCAGCGCGTCGAGATCGCGCCCGGCACGCTGCTGAAGCCGGGCCAGAGCAATCCCGAGCTCGCCAACATCATTGCCGGTATTCGCCTCAAGGGCTCGGAAGCGCTGAAGACCGAACATGCGGCGGTTCTTGCCGCTTACCAGGGAGCGCCGGAATACACGCCGGAACTGGTAACCGTGGTCGAGGCCTTCCAGAAGGAACACGGGCTGAAGGCTGATGGCGTCGTCGGCCAGGCGTCGGTGCGCATCCTGACGGGTGGCGACAGCGTGGCGAACAAGATCAACAAGCTCGAGATCGCCATGGAGCAGGCGCGCTGGCTGCCGGATGGCCTCGGCGGCCGCTACGTCTTCATCAACCAGCCGGCCTTCACCGCGACCTATACCGACCAGGGCGCCGAGCAGTTCTCGATGCGCGTGGTCGTCGGCTCGAAGACGAACCAGACCTATTTCTTCCAGGACGAGATCCAGACCGTCGAGGTCAATCCGTATTGGGGCGTGCCGCAGTCGATCATCGTCAACGAGATGCTGCCGAAGCTCCGCAGCGACCCGAACTATCTCGATCGCATGGGCTACCAGGTCGAAGTCGGCGGCCGGCCGGTTCCGTCGGCGTCGGTCAACTGGAACGGCTCGACCGCTTCGGTCGCAGTACGCCAGCCGCCGAGCAGCGACAACGCGCTCGGCGAGCTGAAAATCCTGTTCCCCAACGCGCATGCGATCTACATGCACGACACTCCGTCGAAGAGCTTCTTCAAGCGCGACAACCGGGCACTCAGCCACGGTTGCGTGCGGCTTGCCGATCCTCGCCTGATGGCGGCGGCCGTGCTCGGTACGAGCGTCGAGGACGTCGGCAAGGAGATTGCCGGCGGCGGCAACAAGGCGCTGCAGGTTCCGGTGAAGGTGCCGGTTTATGTCGCCTACTTCACGGCCTGGCCGAACAAGGATGGTGTCGTCGAGTATTTCGACGACGTCTATGAGCGTGACATGTACATGAACCGCGCCTTTGACGCGACGCGCGGCGCCCGCAGGGCCGAAGGATAAGACACAAGAATAAGAAAAGGCCGCTTCGAGCGGCCTTTTTTCTATTCGATCATCGGGCTTCGAGCAGCGCCGAGACCAGTTCCGGTGTCAGCTCGTCGAAGTGGCTGATGATTTTCGTCGGTTCGAGGCTTTCGACGGGGACGTCCGAGTAGCCGAAAGGAACCGCAATCGACGGCACCGCTGCATTGCGCGCGACGAGGAAGTCGTTGAGGCTGTCGCCGACCATCACCGAGCGTTCGGCCGAGCCGCCGGCATTGGTGACGGTTCTCAGGAGGTGCTCGGCATTCGGCTTGCGCACTTCGAAAGTGTCGCCACCCGAAATCGCGGCGAAGCGTTCGATCAGCCCCAGGCGTTCGAGCAGGCGCGTTGCCAGCTTTTCCGGCTTGTTGGTGCAGACCGCCAGCTTGAAGCCGGCGCCGGAGAGCCGGTCGAGCGCGTCGATGAGGCCCGGATAGGGCAGCGAATCGCCGGGCATCGAGCCGTGGTAGAAATCGACGAACTCCTTGAGCTGCCATTCCAGGACGTCTTCAGCGAGCGGCTTTTGCCGGAGCGCGAAGGTGCGCTCGATCATGGCGCGTGCGCCGTGCCCGACAAGATGGGTCAGATCCGCATAGCCGACCGGTGCGATGCCGGCCTGGGTCACCGCATGGTTGAGGCTCGCGACCAGGTCCGGCGCGGTATCGACAAGCGTTCCATCGAGATCGAAGACGACTATGGGAGATGACACCGAAAAACCTCATGGCACCGGAAACGTTGCCGTTCGGGTAGGCGAAGTGACAGCAGAATGCAATGGGGAGTACATGTCCCAAGTCCTGCGGAATCCTTGGCGGCAATTTCATTTTGACTTTTGTTTGCGTCGCCGGGCGTGTAAGTGTCTCAGCGGAAAACGGGCCGGCCGTTCGCTGCTTGCAGCAAAGCCGTCCGTCGGAATTACAAGGGAGCGACTGGCGCATGGACGCCCGCGAAATGAAAATCAAAGCCGCGGCTGCGGCTCTGGAATATGTCGAAGACGGCATGCGCCTCGGCATCGGTACGGGCTCCACGGCTGAGGAATTTGTCCGGCTGCTGGCCGAGAAGGTCGCCTCCGGCTTCCGTATCGAAGGCGTTCCCACTTCGGAGCGCACGGCGCGGCTCTGCCTCGAACTCGGTGTGCCGTTGAAATCGCTCGATGAGCTGCCGGAACTGGACCTGACGATCGACGGCGCCGACGAGGTCGATGGCCGGCTGCGGCTGATCAAGGGCGGCGGCGGCGCATTGCTGCGCGAAAAGATCGTCGCGAGCACGTCGAAGCGAATGATCGTGATCGCCGACGAATCGAAGGTGGTCGAGGTCCTCGGTGCCTTCAAGCTGCCGATCGAGGTCAATCCCTTCGGTCAGGTGGCAACGCGGATCGCGATCGAGAAAGTCGCTTCGCGGCTCGGCCTTTCCGGCGAAATCGCCGTGCGTCAATCGCACGACGGCGCCTTCAAGACCGACGGTGGACACCTCATTCTCGATGCATCTTTTGGCCGTATTCCTGATGCAGATGCGCTCGCGGGGGAGCTGAATGCCATTCCCGGCGTCGTCGAGCACGGGCTTTTCATCGACATCGCGTCGCTGGCAATCATTGCAGGGCCGGAGCAGGCACGCATTCTGACTGCGTCCTGAGCTGGCTCCCGACAGCCCGCAATGGGCTGGGAGCGGTAAAGACAACAGGTTTCCACACATGCGGGCCTGGCGGCGGAAATCGCCCGGGCAGCATGCGACAAACACAGGAGCAAGGGTAAAAATGAACAAACTCGCAGGTCTTGTCCGCACATTCGCTGCCACCGCGATTCTGCTTTCCGCATCGATTCCGGCGGTGCAGGCCCAGGACGTCTCCGAAGAGCAGATCAAGGCAGCGCGCGCGACGATCGCAGCGCTTGGCGTGACCAACAGCTTCGACAACATTCTGCCGAACCTTGCCGAGCGGCTGAAGAACACGCTGATCCAGTCATCGCCGAACCATCAGGAACTGATCACGGCAACCGTCGACGAGAAGGCACTTAGCCTTGCCGCGCGCCGTGCCGATCTCGAGAACGAAGCGGCGACGATCTACGCCAAGACCTTCTCGCTCGAAGAACTGAACGCGATCACCGAATTTTACGGCTCGTCCGCCGGCAAGAAGCTCCTGGATAACGGCCCGATCGCTTCGCGCGAACTGCTGAAGGCCGCCGACATCTGGGCCGCAGGCGTTTCCCGCGATCTGACCCAGGAAGCCACCAAGTCGCTCGACGAAAAGGTTGGCAGCACGCAGCCGGCTGCCGAGGGCGCCGTCCAGGCGCCGGCGCAATAACCGTCGCCGGCCACGGTTCATCACGTTTCGAGGAGCCCGGAGAGATCCGGGCTTTTCTTTTGGCCGGAGGCACCACTATATGTGCCTGCGGCGCGGCCTTCGGCTGGTCGCACCGGCTGCCGAACGCGAGATCGTTCGGCGCGCTTTCCATTTCGCCATTTCGGCCGCTGCTTTCAGGAGACTGTCCATGCCCGCTTTCGACTATGACCTCTTCGTAATCGGTGGCGGATCCGGCGGCGTCAGGAGCGGGCGCCTGGCAGCGAGCCTCGGCAAGAAGGTGGCGATTGCGGAGGAGTTTCGCTACGGCGGCACCTGCGTCATTCGCGGCTGCGTGCCGAAGAAGCTCTATGTCTACGCGTCGCAGTTTTCCGAACATTTCGAGGACGCAGCCGGTTTCGGCTGGTCGGTCGGCGAAAGCCGGTTCGACTGGCAGAAACTGGTCGCCGCCAAGGAACAGGAAATCACCCGGCTCGAAGGGCTCTACCAGAAGGGTCTGAACAATGCCGGCGCCGAAATCCTGCATACGCGCGCCGAGCTGGTCGGTCCCAATACGGTTCGCCTGCTCAACAGCGGCCGCACGGCGACGGCCGAGCGGATTGTGATCGCCGTCGGCGGTCATCCGACGCCGCATGACGCGCTGCCGGGACACGAGCACTGCATTTCCTCGAACGAGGCTTTCGATCTCGAGGAGCTGCCGAAGTCGATCCTGATTGCGGGCGGCGGCTACATCGCCGTCGAATTCGCCAACATCTTCCACGGCCTCGGCGTCGAGACGACGCTGATCTATCGCGGCAAGGAAATTCTGTCGCGCTTCGACCAAGACCTGCGCCGCGGGCTGCATGTGGCCATGGAAGAGAAGGGCATCCGTATCCTGTGCGAGGACCTTATCCAGTCGGTCGCCCTCGATGATGCTGGGAAGCGTGTCGCGCGCACGATGAAGCACGGCGACATCGCCGTCGATCAGGTGATGCTGGCGCTTGGCCGCGTGCCGAACACCACGGGCCTCGGCCTCGAAGCGGCTGGCGTCAAGACCGATGAGCGCGGCGCCATCATCGTCGATGCGTTCTCGCGCACCAGTGCGCCTGGCATCTATGCGCTTGGCGATGTCACCGACCGCGTGCAACTGACGCCGGTCGCGATCCACGAGGCCATGTGCTTCATCGAGACCGAGTACAAGAACAATCCGGTGTCGCCGGATCACGACCTGATCCCCACCGCCGTCTTCTCGCAGCCGGAGATCGGCACCGTCGGTCTGACGGAAGAAGAGGCGACGCGCCGCTTCGACGAGCTGGACGTTTATCGCGCCGAATTCCGGCCGATGAAGGCGACGCTTTCGGGCCGCAAGGAAAAGATGATCATGAAGCTGATCGTCAACGCTGCCGACCGCAAGGTGCTCGGTGCCCACATCCTCGGCCATGATGCGGGCGAGATGGCCCAGCTGCTCGGCATCTCGCTGAAGGCCGGCTGCACCAAGGACGATTTCGACCGGACGATGGCGGTGCACCCGACGGCGGCGGAAGAACTGGTGACGATGTATTCGCCGTCCTACCGCATCCGCAAGGGCGAGCGGGTCTGAGGCCCCGGCAGCCGGTGCCTTGCTTTGCAGGCGCCGGAGCCGATGAATTCTGGTAGGATGTCTTTCCAAGCCTTCGCTTAACGTCTATAAGCCCGCATCCGCGAAGTCACCGGCTTCGGGCGAGCTTGGCGCAATAATCTTGCGTTGGGGCAGGGCACGCGGACATGAGTGAAATTTCCGAATACCGGGCGGCCACCTTCGGCCGTCAGGGCGCGACCCGCGCGGATAGATCCGCGGCAGACAACAGGTGATCGAAATGGCACAGACTTGGACTCCAAACAGCTGGCGGCAGAAACCCATCCAGCAGGTGCCGGACTATCCGGACCTGGCAGCGCTTGAGGCGACCGAAGCGAGCCTCGCGAAGTATCCGCCGCTGGTGTTTGCAGGCGAAGCGCGCCGTCTGAAGAGTGCCCTTGCCAATGTTGCCGAAGGCCGCGGCTTCCTGCTGCAGGGCGGCGACTGCGCTGAAAGTTTCGCCGAGCATGGCGCCGACACGATCCGCGACTTCTTCCGCGCCTTCCTGCAGATGGCCGTCGTCTTGACCTTCGGCGCGCAGCAGCCGGTGGTGAAGGTCGGCCGCATAGCCGGCCAGTTCGCCAAGCCCCGTTCTTCGGGCGTCGAGAAGCAGGGCGACGTGACGCTGCCGTCCTACCGTGGCGACATCATCAACGGCATCGAGTTCACCGAGGAAGCGCGTATCCCGAACCCGGAACGCCAGATCATGGCCTACCGTCAGTCGGCTGCAACGCTGAACCTTCTGCGCGCCTTCGCCATGGGCGGCTATGCCAACCTCGACAACGTGCACCAGTGGATGCTCGGCTTCGTCAAGGATAGCCCGCAGGCAGAGCGCTACCGCAAGCTCGCCGACCGCATCTCCGAGACCATGGACTTCATGAAGGCGATCGGCATCACCTCGGAAAACCATCCGAGCCTGCGCGAGACCGATTTCTTCACCAGCCACGAGGCGCTGCTGCTCGGTTACGAGCAGGCGCTGACGCGTGTCGACTCGACCTCGGGCGACTGGTACGCCACCTCCGGCCACATGATCTGGATCGGCGACCGTACCCGCCAGCCCGACCATGCGCACATCGAATACTGCCGCGGTATCAAGAACCCGCTCGGTCTCAAGTGCGGCCCGTCGCTGACGGCCGATGGTCTCCTGGAGCTGATCGATCTTCTGAACCCGGCCAACGAAGCCGGCCGCCTGACGCTGATCTGCCGCTTCGGCCATGACAAGGTGGCGGAGCATCTGCCGCGCCTCATCCGTGCGGTCGAGCGCGAAGGCAAGAAGGTCGTCTGGTCCTGCGATCCGATGCACGGCAACACGATCACGCTCAACAACTACAAGACCCGCCCGTTCGAGCGGATCCTGTCGGAAGTCGAGAGCTTCTTCCAGATTCACCGGGCAGAGGGCACGCATCCGGGCGGCATCCATATCGAGATGACCGGCAACGACGTGACGGAATGCACCGGCGGTGCGCGCGCGCTTTCCGGCGACGATCTTGCCGACCGCTACCACACCCATTGCGATCCGCGCCTCAATGCGGACCAGGCGCTGGAACTCGCGTTCCTGCTGGCCGAGCGCATGAAGGGCGGCCGCGACGAGAAGAAGATGGTCGTCAACGGCTGATCTAATCCCCTGGCATCGTTCAGGCTTTCTGAACGTCGCTTGGGAGTTTTGAATTTGACAATGCCGGGCCAGCTCTGGAAGCTGGTCCGGCATTTTCGTGTCTGGAGCAGGAAGCGGCGCGCGCAATCGTGCCGCCTTATCCACCGCATGACAGGGTGATGCATCACGATTTCGCTTTGGGGGAACAATGCCGGACGTTCACAAGGGAAGCTGTCTTTGCGGGGCAGTGCGCTTTGCCGCACAGGGCGAGCTGCGCGAGCTGATCTACTGCCATTGCAGCCAATGCCGGAAGCAGACCGGGCTCTACTATGCCGCGACGAATGTCCGGAACGACGGCCTTGAGGTCGAGGGAATGGAGCATGTCACTTGGTATCGGGCAAGCGACAGCGCCAGCCGTGGCTTTTGCCGGATCTGCGGCTCGGCCCTGTTCTGGAAGGGCGACGGGCAGGATTACATCTCGATCATGGCTGGGGCCTTCGAGAAGCCGACCGTGCTGAAGGGTGGCTATCACATCTTCTGCGAAGACCAGGGCGACTTCTACGAAATCACCGACGACTTGCCGAAATATGCGGCCGGACGCAGCTGAGCGATCACTCCGGCATGCTTGTTGCCTGCCGAACCGCCTGCTCATAGCCATTGGCAAGGCCGGCCATCTTGACCGATTGCCACTGACAATATTCGTCGAGCAGGCGTTCGCCTAGCCAGAACAGCCCGCGCTGGCCTTCGCCGGCGCGGCCGATGAGGCCCGCATCCTGGGCGCGGGTGAAAATGCGCCTGATATGCGTGTTGGAGATCATGTAGTGCGTGGCGAGTTCCGAGAGGCTCGCTTCGAGCCAGACTTTGCCGTCGACCGGATCGAGGCTTTGCGGCCGCGACATGAGATCGTCGAGCAGCAGGCCGCCGCATTCGGTCCAGACGAAGGCGGCCACAGCTTCCGGCGGCTCGTTCCACCGCCGGTCGGCGAGCAGAAGGCGGGTGGCGATCGGTTGGGCGCGCTCAAAGATCGTCCGATCGGCTTCGACGCGCTGAAGGCGGCCCTTGCCGTCGAAACGGTCGAGCGTGCCCATCTGGCTCATGAACCAGCGCAACATCGCCCCTTCGCTGATTTCGGTCGGCTCCAGGGGCCGCACTTTCTTTCTGGCACGACCGCCATTGGTATCGCGCAGCAGCTTGTAGGTCAGCAGTTCGGCAATGAAGGCGGCAGCGGTATTGCGGCTGGCGCCGCCCATCTCATGCATGAACTTTAGCAGGCGCGCGGTGGTGATACCCGTCTCCGGATTCGCTGGATCGCGCTCGAGGTGAAGTGTGTAGACGGCTTGGCTCAGCGTCCATTTCTGATGGGAGGCGACGAGGCGGGCAACTCGAGGGAAGACATCAAACACCGACATCAGATCGCGGGCGCTCGCCTGAAGGATCGCCCGGAAGTTCGGATGATTGCGAAAATCTTCTGCGGTGAAGGCAAGCGCACCAACTGGCGCAACGCCCTCATGCTCTGCCACGACACGCATTTGCTGCGCACACCCCCCGAAGCTTGCGCGGCGTGCCGGATGCTTGAATTTCAAGATGCCCGGTCGCCAGCCGCCACTCAGCCTAACCCCTTTTAGTAGGAGTAGCTTGCCCATAACGTGCGAACAACCGATTTTGTTCAAACGGGGCACCTGACGTTCAGCCGTCAGGCGCCCCGTTCGATTGCTGGATCTCGATCATTGCACCAGCACAGGCGGCTGGCACTTGACGCCGGTGACGCGTACATCGGCCTCGCCGACCCGGACGCCGACGAGCAGGAGCAGGTTGTAGAGGAGATCATCGACCGGCTTGGTGACGGAACCCAAGGTCTGGGCCAGGGCTTGCTGGACGATCGTCGGGCTGCCGAGCGTGAGGAACAGAACCTGGATGTTGACGTCGAGGTTGTTGAGCAGCGTTTGGGTCGTGGAGGTGAGAATATCCTTCGTGGAGACGCTCTTGATCGATCGAGCCGCAATCTCGGATGGGCTGAAGCTCAGGCGCGAGACCTTGAGGTTCTGTGCTTCGACATGAGCGAGCGCATCGATCTTGACGACGAGGGCATCGACGAGGCGGGCCCTTTGCACGCGGGCATCCGACGAGAAGTTCGAGAGCACTGTCGGGTCGACGTCGCCGATCGCGATCTCGGCAATGCCCGGCACCGCGTCGACGCTGACCGCCGCGTTTTCCGGAGTACCGCCGTAGCAGCGGATGTCGGCAAGTTTCGCCTCGGCATAGGCAAGTTCGACGTAGATCGGCAGTCTGATGCGGATGCCGGCAAGGGCCGCAAGGCCATCGACGTTGACTTCGACGGCGAGGCGGGTCTGGGCGGTGCGCACGGCCGCCCCCGGGGTTCCGAGGCGGTGGCTGGGCGTCTGGACCGGCGGCTCGCCGATCGCGAGCTTGACCTTGGCAGAAGCGATGCCGGGAAGCCCGGTCACGGCGTTGAGCGCGATCTGGTGTTCGCCATTGGCAATTGCGGCGGCCGCGGAGACGATCTGCAGCGCGCTGATCTTCATCGCCCAATCGGAACCGGCATCGATCTGCAGGTTCTTTTTCGGATCGAGGTTGAGGATCTGGGCCAGTGTGACGGTCTTCTTGTTGTTTGCGGTCGAAAGCTCGATGCTCTTCAGCGCGGCTGTCACTGTGCCTGAAAGACCCTGGACGAGCCGCATCGAGGAGAGCAACTGCGGCATGGTCAGATTGGCCTTCAGCACGTCCTCATAGGAGGCGGTGGTCAGGTTCAGCTTTGTCGCGACGATCTCTAGGAACGGCTGGACGTCGATGTCGGCGTCGATGAGCGCCTGATAATCCATGACCTTGAGGGAGACGGTCGTGCCGAGCATTTGCCCGAGGATCGAATTCAGCAACCCGTCGTTCAGGCTGGCGAGACGCGAGCCGACAGAGAAGGCGGCAATCTTGGAGCTGGCGGCCGTGCCGATGACGCTTAAATCCGGCGGCGCGCTGAACATGGAGGCAAGGAAGATCTGGCCTTTCTTTTCCAGCAGAACCTGAACGGCATCGGTCGGCGTTGCGTCCTTGATGAAGCGCTGTCCGGCCTCGACGGACGGGTCGGGGATATAGCGGCCGCGCGCCAGCGTGGCCACGCCATCCACCTTGCCCGTGCCGACATCGCTCAGCGGCAGCACCTTGCCATCGACCGTCATCAGCCCGGTCGGCGTGGCCACGGCGTAGTTGAGGCCATTGTTGGAGAAATGGTTGAGCACGGCCTTCTCGGCCGACGTGATATTGGCGGCCGCTGCGATCGCGGCAAGGTCGACCGCCGACTGCATCTCACGTTTCTGCACGGTGAGATAGCCGTAGTCGATGCCGAGCCCCATTGAGGCGATGACCAGTGGCATAACCAGTGCGGCAGAGATGCCGATATTGGCGTCTTGTGATCGGAGCAGCGTGCGCAGTCGCGTTGATTTCCACGCCATGTCAGACCCCTCCCACGCGTATGGTTGCAAAGCGCTCGATCTGGCTGCTCGGCATCGCGAACGTGAAAAGGTTAAAAATCGGGAGGTCGGCGGCGTCGTATTTGATCCGAACGGTGAACTGGTTGGCGTTGCTGGCGTCGTCTTTGACGGTCACGGTCATACGCGAGGATTTTATGAAGGCCTGATCCATCGTGGTGCGGCGGATGTAGTCGGTCGCGAGGCGTTCACGCTCGCCTTGGGATAGTCCAGCGATGGCTGTGCGCGCGGCATCGGCGGCGATCTGCTGTATGGAATGCGCTGTGCTGAGATAGACGCCGTAGGCGATCAAGGTCAGCACGCAAAGGAAGAAGAGCGGCGCTATGATTGCGAATTCGATTGCAGCGGCGCCGTCTCGGCCGCCGAAAAGGCGCTTGAAGTTGGACATTGCAGCATCTCCGCGTACCCACGTTGCTGTATTTTTTTCGAATGTCCCTGCACCCATAAGATGGTCCTCAAATATTAATTTTTTCATACTCCAATAAGTTGCCGATGGCAGCGAAGCGGGGGTGTGGGCGCCCGCGCTACGGCGCGGCACCGCGGGATCTGATCCTGCGTGTCGTGGGTGTTCGGTCAGTCCTGCCCGGGTGCTGGACGGTAGTGCTCGAGCTGGCGGTTGAGCGTTGCGAGGTCGGCACGCAGTTCCGAAATCTCACGCAGCAACACGTCGTCGACCTTGTGATGCAGGGCGATCAGTTCGACTTCCGACTTGAGATTGACCTCGTAGTCCTTGGACGCTGCGAAGCGGTCGCGTTCGGCCTGACGGTTCTGCGACATCATGATGATTGGGGCCTGCAGTGCGGCAAGCATGGAAAGCACGAGGTTGAGAAAGATGTAGGGGTAGGGGTCGAACGCTCCGGTCACCAACAGCACCGAGTTCACGATGACCCAGCAGACGAGAAAACTGCAGAAGGTGACGATGAAGCTCCAGGAGCCGCCAACGCGGGCAATGTTGTCGGCGAGCCTGTCGCCTAAGGTTTGCTCGGCAGCGAAGGCCGCATTGGTATCGGTGGTCAGCGTGCGCCGCTCGCGGGCGTAGGCGAGGATGCGGCGCTCGATCTCGCCGAGTTCGCTGAGCGGCTTGCCGAAGAACTGGTGCGAGATGTTGTTGAAATGCGGCATGGCGATCTCCGGGGTTGACCGGAGAAAATCTAGAGCATTTCCAGCAAATGTGCGTGGCGGTTTTGCGTCGCGGAAAAATCTGGCCGACCGAGAGCATGAAGAGCCGGACCGGGTGTGGCCGGTCCGGCGCTCGTGGTTCAGTGGGTCTCGGCCGCGCTTGCGAAGAGGTCGGCGTGGGACTTGAAGAACCGGTCGGTCGAGAAGCGGTCTCCAAACATCATGTCGTGCTGCAGGAAGCGATAGTCACGCAAGAGAGCCGGCACCTTCGGCTGGCGCGACCACTCGGCGACTTCCTTGCCGTTCCTGCGGATCAGCATGTAGCGGTCGACGACCCGGTATTGGTCATGAACCTTGCCGAGGAACCCGGTGTAATAGGGGTGCTCGTAGCCGGACTGCTTGAGGATCTGGTAGGAGAGGAAGGCCGGGCTGATCGTGCCGACGTTCTTTCTCGGGCCTGTTTTGTTCGACCAGACGACGAGCGGCGTTTCGTGCTGCGCCTTCATCTGGTCCTTCGAGCCCTTGCGCTCCGCCGTGACGCCCTTCATGAAGCCGGTGCTGGTATAGACCGTGTTGAGCGGCGGCAGGTGGTCGCCGAACAGCACGATGATCGTTTCGCGATCGCGCTTCTTTGCCCAGTCCATCAGCTTCTTCAGGCTCTCGTCGGCTTCCTTGATGCCTTGAGCATAGGTTTCCAGCACCTGCCGGTCGCTTTCGGGCAGGTTGCCTTCGACCTTGATGGTGTTCTTGGCATAGCGGTTTGCCTCATAGGGGCCATGGCCCTGCAGTGTCACCGCAAAGAAGAAGAACGGATCGTCCATGGCGTCGGCCTGGCGGATGATCTCATGCGTCAGCGACTCGTCCGAGGCAAAGATGCCGCGCTTCTGCATCGGCGGCATGTTCTCTTCCGACTTGAAGGTGTCGAAACCGAAGGCCTTGTAGACGGCGGTACGGTTCCAGAACCAGCTCTGGAAGGGATGGATGGCGCGCGAGACATAGCCTTCGCCACGGAAGAAGGTAGCGAGCGACGGGATCGGGTTGCGGATGTACTGCTGGTACGGAATGCTGCCATAGGGCAGGAAGGCGTTGGAGAAGCCGGTCAGCGCCTCGAACTCGACATTGGCGGTCATGCCGCCGAATTCCGGCGAGAAGACGTTGCCCGACTGCATCTCGCGGATCGTCGGCATCGGATCGGGCGAGAGCTTGACGTTGGGCAGGCGGGTCGGATCCCAGAAGGATTCGCTCATCAGCACGATGACGTCGGGCTTGCCGCGGTGCGAGGTGCCAGCCGGAAGCGGCTTCACCGGAATGCGATCGATGGCGTCGGCCATGTAGCCAGCGGGCGCGCTGACATTGGCCATCGGCAGGTTGATGGCGAAGGCAAGCGCAAAGCCGTTGTGCTTATAGTTCTCGGTCTGGTCCCACATGATGGGGATGACCTTCAGGCGATCACGGATCCAGGAGAACTGGTTGTAATCCATGATGTGCCAGAAGGCGAAGAGCAGCGGCAGCGCAAAGGCCGCACGAGCGATGCGCTCGCGGCGCGTCAGCTTGGGGAAATTGCGCCAGGCGTAGCGCAGCAAGAGGCCGATGGCGGCAACGGCGGCGATGAGGCCGACGACGATGCCGACGGCGGTCCAGGGGCGGTCCTTCACCAGCACCGGCATCAATTCCATGATCTGGCGGCCGAACAGGAAATCGGTCGGATAAAGCGGATCGGACAGGAAGACCTGCTTCTGCTGGCAGACGACGGCGGGTATGATGGCGAGCGGCGCAATCACCACGGCCGACTTATGTTCGCGGCCGAAAATGCCGTCGACGGCCAGCAGCATCAGGAAGAATGCACCGACAGTCGTCAGCGCCGGGCGCGTCGGGTCGAGCATATAGGCGAGCGTATCGGCCATCGACTGGCGCACGATCAGCTCGACGGCGAAGACGAGAGCGGCTGCGACAAAAAGGGAGAACAATGCGCTGCGGGTGGCCGCAAGCGTCTTGGCGTGCCGTGCGGTGAAGCCGGGTCTATCGACATAGACGCGCGAACCTCTCGCGACAGCGGAATCGATACTAGCCAACATGTTCTCCAGTTTCATAAATGTGTCGTGTAACTGTCATACGCCCGTCATTTTGAACAGGGGATGAATGGTTTCTTAACGGGGTTTGGGAACAGCTTTTCGTCGCGTGAGGGCGCTGCAACGGCCCTTCATAAGAACCGGGAAAGACAGAATTTTTCGGTTTTTTTCGCGGAGCGGCGATTGCCTGTGGGTATTTTCCTGCGGATTGCGCTAAAGAACATTGCGAAAGTCAGACGCAATCGCTCAGAACAGACCGACAGGCCCGCTCATGACCGCTCACAAGATCGCCCCCTCGCTCCTGCGCATCGCAATCGCCCAGCTCAATCCGACGGTGGGCGACATCGCCGGAAACCTGGCCAAGGCGCGTGAGGCGCGTGCCGATGCGGCGCGCCAGGGCGCCGATCTCCTGCTTTTGACGGAGCTGTTCATTTCCGGCTATCCGCCCGAAGATCTCGTGCTGAAGCCGGCATTCCTGAAGGCCTGCCTCCAGGCGGTCGAGAAGCTCGCGAGCGACACGGCGGACGGCGGCCCGGGCGTCATCATCGGCTTCCCGCGCCAGGCCAAGACCGGCCGGCACAATTCGGTGGCCGTGCTTGACGATGGCAAGGTGATCGCGTTCCGCGACAAGGTCGATCTGCCGAACTATGGCGAGTTCGACGAGAAGCGCGTCTTCGACCAGGGCGAGATGCCGGGCCCGGTGAATTTCCGCGGCGTGCGCATCGGCATTCCGATCTGCGAGGACATCTGGGGCGATCTCGGCGTTTGCGAGACACTAGCGGAAAGCGGCGCGGAAATCCTGCTGTCGCCGAACGGTTCGCCCTATTTTCGTGGCAAGGTGGATGTGCGCCACCAGGTGGTCCTCAAGCAGGTGCTCGAGACCGGCCTGCCGATGATCTATGCCAACCAGCTCGGCGGCCAGGACGAACTGGTGTTCGACGGCGCAAGCTTCGCCTTCAACACCGACAAGTCTCTCGCCTTCCAGATGAGCCAGTTCGAAGAGGCGATTTCGATCGTCGAATGGAAGAAGGGCGAAAGCGGCTGGCATTGCGAAAGCGGGCTGCAGTCGCGCCTGCCGGAGCGCGAGGAGGCGGACTACCGCGCCTGCATGCTCGGCTTCCGTGACTATGTGAACAAAAACGGCTTCAAGAACGTCGTACTCGGCCTTTCCGGCGGTATCGATTCCGCGATCTGCGCGGCGCTGGCGGTCGATGCGCTCGGCGAGGAGCGGGTGCGCACCGTCATGCTGCCCTATCGCTACACCTCGCAGGAATCGCTGAAGGACGCCAAGGAATGTGCCGCAGCGCTCGGCTGCCGCTACGATATCGTGCCGATCTCCGAGCCGGTCGAAGGGTTCTTAAGCGCGCTCTCCGACATGTTCGAGGGGACCGAATCCGGCATCACCGAGGAGAACCTGCAGAGCCGTACCCGCGGCACCATCCTGATGGCGATCTCCAACAAGTTCGGCTCGATGGTGGTGACGACGGGCAACAAGTCGGAAATGTCGGTCGGCTATGCCACGCTCTATGGCGACATGAACGGCGGCTTCAATCCGATCAAGGATCTCTACAAGATGGAGGTCTATGCCATCTCGCGCTGGCGCAACACCACGGTTCCGCCGGGCGCGCTTGGACCCTCCGGCGTCGTCATTCCCCCAAATATTATCGACAAGGCGCCCTCGGCTGAATTGCGTCCCAACCAGACGGACCAGGATTCTTTGCCGCCCTATCCGGTGCTCGACGACATTCTCGAATGCCTGGTGGAAAAGGAGATGGGGACCGACGAGATCGTCGCCCGCGGCCATGACGAGGCGACGGTTCACCGGGTCGAACACCTGCTCTACATTGCCGAATACAAGCGGCGGCAATCGGCGCCGGGCGTCAAGATCACCAAGAAGAATTTTGGCCGCGACCGGCGGTACCCGATCACCAACCGCTTCCGCGATCGAGGGTAGCCGATGAGCGCGTTCGGCCAAGGGCGGGACGGCAAGGAAAGCTGTCCGGAGTTCACGGACGAGGAAATCCGGCTGATCCGGCTGTGGTCGCTGAGCGACGTTTCTGCTGGCCGGCAGCTCTCGGCGCAGATCGCCTATTTCGCGACGCCGGCGGTCTTCGGCATCTATGGTCTTGCAAGCGGCAGTATCGCCATCGTCGGCGTGGCCTTCGTCTGCATCCTTGTGCTGTTGGCTTGGGGCGTCGTCTCGACCTGGCGAGATCAACGCAATTCCAATTTGATGCAGTCGATCTGCGCCAAGGTCGCGGCGACGCTGCCGGCCGGCGAAGAACGCAAATAGCTGCCTTGGTCGCGGCGGGAGAACGGGATGCGCAGTTCCATCGAGACCTATGACATCGTTACCGGTGAAACGCGCGTCGTCTGGCAGACCGATCGGCTGGTCGAGGCGCCGAACTGGTCGCGGGACGGCACGCACCTGGTCATCAACGGCGATGGCCGTCTTTATCGCCTCGGTTTCGACGGTTCGGAGCCGGTGGAGATCGATACCGGCTTTGCCGCGCTCTGCAACAACGACCACGGCATTTCGCCCGATGGCGCCACCATCGCGATCAGCGACAAGACCGAGTTCGGCAAGTCGGCGATCTACCTGCTGCCGGCTAGAGGCGGCACGCCGCGGCTCGTCACCCGCAACCTGCCGTCCTATTGGCACGGCTGGTCGCCGGATGGGCGAAGAGTGACCTATTGCGGCATCCGCGACCAGGTCTTCGACATCTATACGATTTCGGTTGATGGCGGCGAGGAGCAGCGGCTGACCCACGGGGAAGGGCGCAACGACGGACCCGACTGGTCGGCGGATTGCGAATGGATCTATTTCAACTCCAGCCGCACCGGACGCATGCAGATCTGGCGCATCCGCCCCGATGGCAGTGACGTCACGCGCATCACCGACAGCCCCTATGGCGACTGGTTTCCGCATCCGTCGCCGGATGGGAAGCATCTGCTGGTGCTCTCCTATGACGGTGACGTTTTCGATCATCCGAGGGATCTCGATGTCCGCCTGCGGCTGATGGATATGGACGGCGGCAACCCGCGCATCCTGTTCGAACTTTTCGGCGGGCAGGGAACCATCAACGTTCCCAACTGGTCGCCGTCAGGCGATCGCTTCGCCTTCGTTCGGTATCAGCCTGAAAGCTGAGCGCGCTGGACAAGTATAAGGGCAGCGTGCTAGCGATGACCTCGTTCGCAGGGCGCATCCGATCCGCGGGAAGGGCAAGGCCCACCTGTCTCACTGAACTTGGTTGCCACACCTCTTTTCAGTCTGTGGGCGCGGATACCGGACGTGAATGAAAGGAGGTCTTTCATGATCGCGCGCGATCTTCCCGCGAACCTTACCCTCGAAACGATCCGCAAGCAGGCCAAGGCTTTTCTGAAAGCCGTGAAGGCCGATGATGCCAGTGCAAGGCAGCGGGCGTTTCCCTATTTTGCCGATCCCGCTGCAATGGGGCTCCAGGATGCGCAACTGGTGCTCGCCCGCGAGTTCGGCTTTTCGAGCTGGACACGGCTGAAGCGGCATCTTGAGAAATCCGGGAGCAATGCACCTGCAACCGAGCAGCTTGCAAACCGCTTTCTGTCTCTGGCGACCGTCTCCTACTTCGGCGACATAGCCGCTGATCCCGAGCGGTTCACCCAGGCGCTTGCACTGCTGGAAGAACATCCCGAAATCGCCGGCGACAGCATCCACGTTGCAGCCGCGCTCGGCGACGTAGAGGCAATTGACCGCTGGCTCGATCGCGATCCGAAACTCGTAGGCAAACGCGGCGGGCCGTATGACTGGGAGCCGTTGCTCTACGCTGCCTATGCCCGGGTTCCCGGCCATTCCTCTCTGCCCGCCGGCCGACGCCTGATCGAACGGGGTGCCAGTCCCGATGCGCATTGGCTTGACGACGGTCAGTACCGCTTCACGGCGCTGACGGGCGTCTTCGGCGAAGGCGAGGCCGGCCCCGAGCGGCAGCCGCAACATCCGGATTGCGTCGCTTTCGCGCGGCTGCTGCTCGATGCCGGTGCCAGGGCGAATGACAGCCAGGCGCTGTACAACCGGATGTTCGAGCCGGACAACACGTGCCTCAAGCTTTTGCTCGACTATGGCCTTGGCGCCAACGATCGGAACAATTGGCTGGTTCGCAACGATGGCGGTTTCGTTGAAAACGGCGAACGCGTTTTCGACTACCAGCTCGCCTGGGCGCTCGAAAAACGCATGGGCGAGCGCGTGCGCCTGCTGGTCGAACATGGTGCCGACGTCAATCGTCCCATCAAGGGCCGGACGCCCTATCAATGGGCAGAGCTCGGCGGTGATGCGGCGCTGGCTGCGTTTCTCGTTTCGCGCGGGGCAACGGAGGCACCGCTGGACGATGTTGACCGGCTGGCCCGGGCTATCTCAGAAATGAAGGCCGATGCGGCGAGGGCGCTCGTTAATGCGGATCCGACGCTGATCACACGCGCGCAGGCCGCGCATCCGGCGCTTCTGCATGAGGCGGCGGGTGACGACAGGCGTGTTGATGCCGCGCTCATGTTGTCGCTCGGCTTCGACGTCAACCGCATGACATCGCGCACGCCGCTGCACGAGGCGGCGCTGCACGGCAATGTTGAGATGGCGAAGCTGTTGCTCGATCACGGCGCCAATTCAACGGCCCGTGATCCCTACCACCACGCGCCGCCCATCGGCTGGGCCGAGTACAACGGCAAGGCCGAGATGGTGCGATTCCTTAAGGAGCAGCCGCTCGATATCTTTGCGGCCGCATCCTTTGGCGTGGTCGAACGGGTTGCCGAAATCCTCGATCGGCAGCCGGAGTTGCTCGAAACGCCGTTCGGAACGTTCCGGGCGCGCGGCCGTCCGGAACCGCAACAGGACTGGATGACGCCACTGGCCTTCGCCGTGGTCAACGGGCAGGCGGCCGTTGTGCGGCTGCTTCTCGATCGAGGCGCAAATGCCGGCATCCGTGACGGCGTCGCAGGTCCCTCGATACGCGATCTGGCGCGTGACAAGGGCAATGAGGTGATCATCGCATTGCTGCGGCCGGCAGCTGCTCCGAAGTAGAACGCTCTGTCCAAACGGGGAGCGCTGACATTGGTTTGCGCTCCCTATTATCCGCCTGCGACTGCTGATTGCTGGCGGATTCAGCCGGTTGAAATCGTTAAGTATTTCAACACCAGCTTATTTAAGCCAAACTTTGATTTTGATCGCTACGGTGCTGCCCAAGTTGGCCGCCGTGGCTGCGTATCGCGCTTGGAGAGGCGCGAGAATGCGCGCGACAGCCGGCCGGACGAGGGGGCGGTCGCATCATGGACAAGACTTTGCGGCTGGCGAAGCGGAGCAGAACGGTTTGGGCGATCCATGCCGCCTGCACGCTGGTCGCGGTTCTGATCATCGCGAGCCTCATTTTCGTTCTGGATCGGTCCGTCGCCGAGGCGGATCGCTTCGGCCTTTCGGCGGAGCGCCGGCTGGTGGCAACCGAACTGCGCCACCAGATGGATGCCGTCGTTCAGTTTCAGGCGCAGCTTTCCTTCTGGGACAAGACCTACGAAGAACTGGCCAAGGGGCACGTCAGCGACGCATTCGTTGCGGACGAGCTGTCGGGCTGGCTGTGGGAAGACTACGGCTTCTCCTGGCTGATCATGACGGACGTGGATCACAGCACGTCGACTGTGTTGAAGGACGGTGTTGCCGTGCCGAGCGAGACGGCCCGTGTCCCGCTCGAAGAGGTCGATGACCTGCTCGACGAGGCCAAACGCCGTTACGATAATGTGCTCAGAAACAACCACGGCTCCTACGTGCTGGATGTCGTGACGCCCGACCCGCAATCGCTGATGCCGTCCGTACCCGGGATCCACGCCATGGACTTGCGTGAGATCGACGGGCGCATGAGCGTCGCGGTGGTGCAGGCGGTCATCCCGGAAACGCTGGTCGTTCCAGCGGAGCGCCGGGCACCGGTGCTCATGGTTTCGGTGCGACCGGTGACGGCCAAGATGACGCGAGAGATCGCGGCGCGTTTGGGCGTCCGGGGGCTTGCTTTCGTGCCATTGACCGAGCGGCCGGAGGGCAGCGTTTACACATCGGTCGGCCGCTGTTCCGACGCCTCCTGTCTGGTGGCGGCTTGGATGCCGCAATCTCCTGGCGGGTTCGTGCGCGCCGAGTTGCTACCGAGCGTCATCGTGATGGCAATCGTCGCAGCGCTACTGATGGCGTTCGTTGCCTTCCGCTTCTCGACGCTCTTTGCCGCCTTGCAGCAGAGCGAGGCGCTCAACCGGCATCTCGCCAAGCACGATCGGCTGACGGGGCTGCTCAATCGCAGCGGTTTCGACGACATGCTGGCAGCGGCGCTGTTGAAGGCAAAGACGCACCCGTTCACGCTCGTCTATGCCGACCTCGACGCGTTCAAGGCGGTCAACGACCGCTATGGTCATGCGGCAGGCGACGCTGTTCTGGTCGCCATGGCCGAGCGTTTCCGGAACCGCGCCGGACCCAACGGTACTGTGGCACGGCTCGGCGGCGACGAGTTCGCAATCATCCTCGGCGATTGCAGCGAGGCCGAAGCCCGTGGGCTTGCGGCCGGTCTTGTCGCCGATGCGCAGACACCGGTTGGGTTCAACGGCCAGCTGCTGGTCGTCGGCGGCAGCGCCGGCATCGCCTTCGCGCCGCGCCATGGTTTGACCGCGCGTGCCTTGCTGCTGGCGGCAGATGAGGCGCTCTATCTTGCCAAGCGACGTGGCCGCAACCGCGTCGAGACCGCTGACGATACGGTGCTGCCGGGTGAAACCACCGGCGAGCAGCCAACCGCCGGGCCAAGCGGCCTGGGCGATTTTTCTACTCCGGTACGTTATAGGGCGTGATGACCACCACGGCCGAAAGCTGAGGGCCGACTGCGGCGGACGGCACGCGGCCGTAAAGCATGATGGTGCGGAAGGCCGTGCGCGCGTCGGTCTTCAGGTCGTGATGCAGGACGAAATGAATGCGCCGCGCGCGCAGCAGCGCCAGATTGTCATCGTCGAGATCATGGGCGATGTAGAGCGCGCAGTTGCGGTTGAGGCGATCGAAGGCTGCCAGCACCGAGCGGTTGCCGCCGCCGATCGAATAGGCGGCATTGATGTCGGGGTTGGCGGCGAGCGCTGCGTCCGCCAGCGCGCCGGTTTCGCTATCGCGACCATGCCCCTCGCTGATCTCGACGATCCTGATTGTCGGATAGTGCTGACGCAGCACTCGGCGAAAGCCGATCTCCCGCTCTTCCTCGCCGCGGAAGCGGCCGCTGGATAGCGTCACGAGGACCGTGGCCGCGGCACCTGCAAAGCGTTCGCCAATCAGATAGGCAGCCGTTTCTCCGGCCGCCCGGTTGTCGGCGCCCGCATAGGCGGTGCGCTGGGAGTTGGGAAGGTCGGTCACCAGCGTCACGACGGGAATGCCGCCTGTCTCGAAGCGTGCGACGGCGCCAACGATCTCGGGCACATCCGGCGCCTTCAATACCAGCCCGTCGGTTCCGCGCAGGCGGATGCGGCCGAGCAGTTGCACGATGTCCTGCGGCCGCATGGTCTCGGCGAAGTGAAAACGGCAGCGAAAGCTCGTCGGCGCCAGTGTCATGGCTTCGCTTTCAAAGGCCCGTCGTACCGCATCGGTAAAGCGCTCCGGCGCCTCCATGACGATATCGATCGCGAACTTGCGGCCTTGAATGTCGAGTCCCGCCTGCTGCTTCTCCAGTTCCTCGATGGCTGCGCGAACCCTGGCGACGGTCTGGCGGCGGACACCCGGGCGCTCGTTGAGTACGCGATCGACCGTCGCGGTGCTGAGACCGGCCTGAAAGGCGATGTCCTTGACCAGAAAGGGATGGGCCACCGCCGCTGCTCTCCTGATGGATTTTTGATGGATTCCTGCTCTATATCATGTTTTGCCGCCGCCTATAGTCGTGCCCATCAAGATGTTCCGGAGGAGGAAACGCGATGAAGACCGACAACAGGGCGAGGCAGCGCATCGAGCGCATCTGGCTCACCGAAGCGGCCTGCGATATCGAGGCGTTCCGGGCGGAGGTCGAGCGCCGGACCAGCCTGGCCGACTATCCCTATGCTTCGAGCTGCGACCAGAACGTGTTGATCTACAACAGCGACGAGCTGATTGCCGCCTGCGGCGATGCAGAAACGCGGCGGGCGGTGCTTGCCGAAATCTGTGAGGCGCTGGCGACCGGCCCGGGTGTGGCGGTGTTCAAGCGCGCCTTTGCCGATACCGCCGCGGTGGATGTCGCGAGCACCGTCTTCGACGAGATCATCGAGGAGCAGCATCGCAGCAACAGCGGCGGCGGCGACCACTTCGCCAAGCCTGGCGCCAATGATCGCATCTGGAACTCGCTGGAAAAGCACTGCCTGAAGGCGCCGGCGAATTTTGCCGCCTACTACGGCAATGCCATCATTGCGCTTGTCAGCGAAGCCTGGCTTGGGCCGAATTACCAGATGACGGCGCAGGTGAACCGCGTCAATCCGGGCGGCGCGGCACAATCGGCGCACCGGGACTACCATCTCGGCTTCCAGACCGCCGCGGTGATCGAGCGCTATCCAGCGCATGTCCACAAGCTCTCGCCGGTGCTGACGCTGCAGGGCGCGGTCGCCCACTGCGACATGCCGCTTGAAAGCGGGCCGACCCTGTTCCTGCCCTATAGCCAGACCTATGTGCCGGGTTATCTGGCGCTCAATCGGCCCGAGTTCCGGGCCTATTTCGACGAGCACCATGTCCAGCTCCCGCTCGAAAAGGGCGATGTCGTCTTCTTCAATCCGGCGCTCTTCCACGCGGCCGGCAACAACCGCTCCACCGACATCCGCCGCGTGGCGAACCTGCTGCAGGTGTCCTCGGCCTTTGGCCGGACAATGGAAACGGTCGATCGACTGACGATGAGCGCGACGCTCTATCCGGCGTTGAAGGTTTTGCTTGGCGGGGGCAAACTGACCAATGCAGAAGCGGCCAATGCCATCGCGTCCTGCGCCGAGGGCTATTCCTTCCCAACCAATCTCGACCGCGATCCGCCGCTTGGCGGGCTGGCGCCAAAGACCCAGGCGCAGTTGATGCGCGAGGCGCTTGCCGCGGGAGCAAGCGAGCAGGATTTTCGGGCCTCACTCGACGCGCAGGCGAAGCGCAAGCTGAGTTGACGGGTCAGTCTCACAATTGACAGGCTCCCGGCGCATTTCGCTCGGGAGCCGTAGCTGTTTCACATCATCATTTGCGAGGGAGGAACTCGATGAACGGACAGATGCAAGGCAAGGTCGCCATCGTCACCGGCGGCACGCAAGGGCTGGGCGCAACGATCGCCGGCCTATTCGCCGAACGCGGTGCGGCGGGCATCGTCATTTGTGGGCGCAATGCCGCCAAGGGGCGGGCGAAGGCCGAGCAAATCGGCAAGGCCAGCGCCGCGAAAGTGGTCTATGTCGAGGCCGATCTTGAAAAGGTGGACGACGCGCGCAAGGTCGTTGCCGCCTGCGATGCGGAATTCGGTCGGGTCGATGCGCTGGTCAATGCCGCCGCCATCACCGATCGCGGCACGATCCTGGACACGACACCGGAACTCTTCGACCGGATGTTCGCCATCAATGTGCGGGCGCCGTTCTTCCTGATGCAGGAGACGGTGAAGGTGATGCGGCGCGAGCGAACGGAAGGCACCATCGTCAATATCGGCTCGATGTCGGCAATGGCCGGGCAGCCCTTCATTGCGGCCTATTGCTCGTCGAAAGGCGCTCTGGAGACGCTGACCAAGAACACTGCCTATGCGCTTCTGCGCAACCGCATCCGCGTCAACGGCCTGAATATCGGCTGGATGGCTTCCGAAGGCGAGGACCGCATCCAGCGCGAATTTCACGGCGCTGCCGCGGATTGGCTCGAAAAGGCGGCCGCCAGCCAACCCTTCGGCAGGCTCGTCGATCCGGCCGAGGTGGCGCGAGCCTGCGCCTACCTGTCTTCGGCGGAATCCGGGCTGATGACCGGATCGGTGATCTGCTTCGACCAATCGGTCTGGGGCGGCTATGACGGTTCGCCCCATCCGGTGGCGCCGCTCTAGATCACGATGATTTTGGGTCGGATCGATCCAAAATCATAAACGTGATCGGTCCTTAGAAGTTAGAGCGGAATGCGGGCGGAAAACTGCGTGCACTTTTCCTCATCCCGCTCTGACGGGCGCTTGTCTTTCGCTAGTGGCTGTGCCCTTATGACGCCGTCAGGTGCCCGCGCAAGCGGGAGAATCGGGAATCCGGTGTCATTCCGGAACGTGCCCAACGCTGTGACGGGGACAGTCGCCTCTACAAGTGCCTTGAATTGATTCAAGGTTTTGCCACTGGATCTTAAATCGATCTGGGAAGGTGAGGCGACCGGTTGAACCGAAGTCAGAAGACCGGCCTGGCGAGATAGACCGAACCCCGCGCGGACGGCGGGAGGTTTTCGCATTGTTGGGGATCGAACGATGCTGACTGAACCGAAGGGCGGCCTTGCGGCTGCCGGTGCCTTCTCGCTGGATGAGCGGGAGGCTGTCTACCGCGCTATCGAAACACGCCGCGACGTGCGCGACGAATTCTTGGCAGAGCCTCTTCCCGACGATCTGGTGAAACGCCTGCTTACGGCGGCGCACAGTGCACCGTCGGTTGGCTTCATGCAGCCCTGGAATTTCGTACTGGTGCGGGGGGCAGAAACGCGCGAGCGCGTCTGGCAGGCGTTTCGTCGCGCCAATGATGAGGCGGCGCTGATGTTCGAGGTAGAGCAGCAGACCAAATACCGCTCGCTGAAACTCGAAGGCATTCGCAAGGCACCGCTCAGCATTTGCGTCACCTGTGACCGCACGCGCGGCGGCGCCGTCGTTCTCGGCCGCACGCACAATCCGCAGATGGATGTCTATTCGACGGTTTGCGCCGTGCAAAACCTGTGGCTTGCGGCCCGCGCCGAAGGAGTTGGCGTCGGCTGGGTCAGCATCTTTCACGAGGCCGAGATCAAGGCGATCCTCGGCATTCCCGATCATATCGAGATCGTCGCCTGGCTCTGCCTCGGTTATGTCGATCGCCTTTACCAGCAGCCCGAACTGGCGGTGAAGGGATGGCGGCAACGCCTGCCGCTGGAAGAGCTGGTGTTTGAGGAAGGCTGGGGGAACTGCGGCGAGAGTTCCTAAAACCCGTCTCGCAAAAGTGCGCAGCGGTTTTGCGATAACGACGTGCGAAGTATCAAAAACTTAAAGTGCAATGAGCGAATCTAAAAGATCGCGACGCGCTTTAAGGCGGCGCCAGGATCAGTTCTGGACCGGTTGATAGGCCGGTCCCTTCGGGTGCTTCAGGTCGATCGAGGTTTCTTCCTGCGGCAGGAAGGTCGGGCCGACGACGCGCACCTTGCTCTTGGACGGGTCGTAGGGCCGCTCCTCGGCCGGCGCCTTGGCGGTCGTGGTGTCCGCCGGTTTCTTGGTTTCGATCACGACGATGGACGACTGATCGTCGCCGATCTTGGTGCCGGTCGTCTTCGGCGAGGTTGCGGCAGTCTGCGGTATCTGGCAGCCGCACATGCCAGGCTTGCTGATGCCGCGGGTGCGATAGGCAAACGCATTGGGCATTTCGGTATAGGGTAGCCCGGTCACGGTCGAGACCATCTGTTCGCTCTCTTCCGTGTTGATATCGTGGAAGTAGAGTTCCGTTTCGGCGCCAGGGCAGCGCGCCCGGCAGGCCTGTTCGTCACGCGGGAAGTCGGCCGGCGTCGCATCCGAGGAGATCGGGAAGAAGGCGCCGTCGCAGGTGCGCACGCACATGGTCCGCAACGTTCCGCGGTAATAGCCATCCTGCGGCGCATAACTGTCTTCGTTATGCCCGAGCATCGGCCCGTAGGCGTCCTCAGGTGGCAGGTCGGCAATGATGTTGCGGTGCGTTTCGGGCTCTTCGGGCTCGACGCTGGCGAACTCCTCGCTGTCGCTGTAGCAGCCGTTGATTTCAAGCGCGGCAAGGATGCGGCGGCGGTTGTCTTCGCTGCCGCCGGCGAAGATCTGCTCGCGCTCCGACTTCAGCATGCGCAGATTGTCTTCCATCTCGGCGATGAGGCTGTCGAGCTCCCCGCAGCTGTCGGGGTCGCCGCCATCGAAGGTGACGACGCTGCCGCCACCGCAGCCCGCGCGGCGGCGGTCGTTCTTCGCCCGGCGCAGCTCGATATTCTGTCGTGAGATGGCGCTGGCATAGTCCCGGGCATCCGCAGTGGTGGCGACCATGTCGGGCAGTTGCGCAAGCCGGGTATTCAGCCGGTCGCACACGGTCGATGCCAGCGAAGGATCGGCACCGACCAGGGCCAGCGGCACAAGCACCACAGCGACGTGTTTCAAGCGCGGGAACACGGGCGAAGTCTCTTCCTGATGCCGCATGATGCCGGCCTTCTGATATGGGCGGCTGCCAGCGGCAATTCCTGTTTCACCTCCATCATAGAGCTTGTCGGTGATCGTGCAACGACAAGCGGCGGTTTGCGTTAACGGCTCCGGCCGGCGATGGCATTCAAGCGGCGCGGGCGGTTTCGAGCGACATCGGGCGTTCGAGAACGGTGCCTTCGATGGCGGCAATGGCCTTCATGCGCTGAAGCAGGTCGTTAGTCACTTCCCAGGCGACGGCAACGGCGAAGACCGAGCCGATGCGATGGGGTTCGGCAATGCGCTCGCCCGGGCATCCCATGCGGCGGAACATGCGCTCCAGGAACACGTCGGTGACCGTGACGATGTGGCTGATGCCGGAGGCGAGACCGAGTTCGCCGACACCGCACATCAACTCGGCGGCGGCGATCGTCACCTGATTGGAGGCGCGGTCCTGCGAAATCTCGGGCTCGATGCAGAAGCGGCTCGATTCCCACACCGAGGCGCTGCGGATTTCCGGATTGTCGCCGAGCAGGATCGGGAAGGTATCGTCCAGCATGTTGGGGCCGAGCGTCGGCAGCAGCCTCAGCGAGCCACGCAGCCGGCCGTCGGGAGCGTAGGATAGCACGTAGAGCGGGTTCGCCGTGTCGTAGTTGTCGATTTCCCATGCGCCGTCCGTCTGAACGTCCCACTTCAGGAAGTCGTGGAAGACGCGCTTGCGCAGCCGGAACATGTCGTCGACGGCCTGCAGGTGCTGTGCTCGGGTCTTTCCGTTCAGGATCCTGATCATCTTTTTCTCCATCCTTGTCTTGGGATGGGCGGATGCTGTCAGGCTGGCGGCGGTCGCGTAACTGTCGGTAGTGACAGTTTAAATCAGCGATATTTCCCACTAGATTTCGAGGGGTTTTGGGAGGGCCTTGGCGCGAGCTGCGTCAAACGGTGGGGATCAGTGCATGGCGGACGGCTTGGGCGACGGCCTGCGTGTTGGAGACGACATTCAGCTTGCGCCTCGCATTGGTCATGAAGAAGCGCACGGTGCGTTCGGAAATGCCGAGGATAGTGGCGATTTCCCAATAGCTCTTGCCGGCGGCGGCCCAGGTCAAAACCTCGGTTTCGCGACCGGTGAGGCGCATGTCACGCGCCGAAAGGCCGCCGGCCATTGCGCCGTGTTCCAGCATGGCCGCATGGAAGAGATTCGCGGCGAGCTGGAAATCGCGCAGATGTTGGCGCCGATAGGCCGTCCATTCGTCGGCCGGCATGTTGACGTTGATTGCCAGCAGCGCCGTCCGACCTGCGGGTGATGGCAGCGGCAAGGCAACGCCCTCGGTGGAAATGCCGATTTCCTGCGCGGCCTGAAACAAAGGCTCGCATTCCGGGAACCGATGTCGCGCCATCGTCCATTCCACCGGGCGCACGCCGCCAAGCGCGAGCTTCAGGATCGGATCGATTCGGTGAAGGCCGCGCGAACGGTAGATCTCGGCGGCATAGGCGCCGAAGGTGTGATGCAGGCGGCAGATCTTGAGCTCGTCCGCATAGGGCTCGGCTTCGAGGTACAGGAGATGGGCAATGCGGAACGTGCGGCGCATCAGCGTAAAGAAATGAGCGGGCTCGACACAGCCCCCGCCTTCCAGGATTTCCAGCATGTCGAGGACAGCCTGCTGCTCAGTCATGCCACAACACCGAATCTCGTCCGAAGCCACAGCATGGTTAGAGGTTCACCTTTTGTCCAGCGCAAACTTACCCGTTTGGTGTGTGATGCCAATTTTGCAATTTTCGATTGCCGGTTCTTGCGACCGGATCGCGCGAGCGGGCAGCAGAGGATGATTCCGCTGTGATTCTCGGGCGATAGAGCGTCGCGCTCAACAATTGCGCGACGTCTGGATATGGCATTGGGGGCGCCGGTCTGGCGCCTGATAGCTGCGAAGATCGAAGGCGATCTCCGCGGTATCATTTCAGCCCGGATGGCTGGCTTCGACGACCGCGAGGGCCGCCATGTTGACGACACCGCGCGATGTGACCGAAGGCGAAAGGATGTGCGCGGGAAGCGCCGAACCCAGCAGGATTGGACCGACATGCAGGCTGTCGGTCATGGTCTTGACGACGCCGAGCGTGATGTTGGCGGCATCGAGATTGGGGAAGACCAGGAGGTTGGCTTCGCCCGGCAGGCTGCTGTCCGGCATGACGCGTTGGCGCAGCGCTTCCGAGATCGCCGCATCGCCGTGCATTTCGCCGTCGACTTCGAGATCGGGTGCGAGTTCGCGCACGAGCTGAAGCGCCTTGCGCATCTTGGTGGCGCTTTCCGAATCGCGCGAACCGAAGTTCGAATGCGAGACGAGCGCTGCACGCGGCGTGATGCCGAAGCGGCGGATTTCCTGCGCGGCCATGACGGTTGTCTGCGCGATCTCCTCGGCGCTCGGGCAGTAGCTGACATAGGTGTCGGTGAAGAAGGTCGCGCCGCGCTGCGAGATCAGCAGGCTGAGCGCCGAGAAGTCGAGCACGCCTTCACGCTTGCCGATGATCTGCGAAACGTCGCGCATGTGCCTGGAGTACCGGCCTTCGACGCCGCAGATCAGCGCATCGGCTTCGCCGCGCTTGACTGCAAGCGCACCGATCACCGTCGTATTGGTGCGCACGATCGTACGGGCCGCTTCCGGGATGACGCCGAGGCGTCCGACAAGGGCGAAGTAATCCTCGACATAGTCGCGGTAGCGCGGATCGCCTTCGGGGTTCACCACTTCGAAATCGACATCCGGACGGATGCGCAGGCCATAACGGCGCAGGCGCGTCTCGATAATTTGCGGACGCCCGATCAGGATCGGCCGGGCCGTGCTTTCTTCCAGCAGCACCTGGGCGGCGCGAAGCACGCGCTCGTCTTCGCCCTCGGCAAAGATCACGCGGTTTTTCTGGGCGTTCTTCGCGGCGGCAAACACCGGCTTCATGATGAAGCCCGAGCGGAATACGAAGCGGTTCAGCTTGTCGAGATAGGCGTCATAATCCTGGATCGGGCGGGTGGCGACGCCGCTTTCCTCGGCCGCCTTGGCGACGGCCGGCGCGATCCTGAGGATCAGGCGCTGATCGAAGGGCGAGGGGATCAGGTAGTCGGGGCCGAAGACCGGGGTTTCGCCGGAATAGGCGCGGGCGGCAACGTCGGACGGCTCCTCGCGGGCAAGGCCGGCAATGGCGCGGACCGCCGCCATCTTCATTTCTTCGTTGATCGTGCTTGCGCCGCAATCGAGCGCGCCGCGGAAGATGTGCGGGAAGCACAGAACGTTGTTGACCTGGTTCGGGAAGTCCGAGCGGCCGGTGCAGATCATCGCATCCGGGCGGGCGGCACGGGCCTCTTCCGGCATGATTTCCGGCGTCGGGTTGGCAAGCGCCATGATCAGCGGCTTTTCGGCCATCTGAACCAGCAGCTCCGGCTTCAGGACGCCGGCAGCGGAAAGGCCGAGGAAGACGTCTGCGCCGCCGATGCTGTCGGCGAGCACGCGGTTGTCGCTCTCCTGGGCGTAGATGGACTTCCACTCGTCCATCAGCACCTCGCGGCCCTTGTAGACGAGGCCCTCGAGATCGTGCACCCAGATGTTCTCGCGCTTGGCGCCGAGGATGACGAGCAGGTTGAGGCAGGCGAGTGCTGCCGCACCGGCACCCGACGTCACGATCTTCGCCTTGGCGATATCCTTGCCGGCGAGTTCCAGGCCGTTGAGGATGGCGGCGGCGACGATGATCGCGGTTCCGTGCTGGTCGTCATGGAAGACCGGGATCTGCATCTTTTCACGCAGCTGGCGCTCAACCTCGAAACATTCCGGTGCCTTGATGTCTTCAAGGTTGATGCCGCCGAAGGTCGGCTCCAGCGCCGAGATCACGTCGACCATGCGCTCGATGGACGAAGCGTCGATCTCGATGTCGAAGACGTCAATGCCGGCGAACTTCTTGAAAAGGACGGCCTTGCCTTCCATCACCGGCTTGGAGGCGAGCGGCCCGATATTGCCGAGACCGAGCACGGCCGTGCCGTTGGAGATGACCGCGACCAGGTTGGCGCGCGCCGTGTAGTCGGCGGCCGTTTCCGGGTTGTCGCGGATGGCGATGCATGGCGCGGCCACGCCGGGCGAATAGGCGAGTGCCAGATCGCGCTGGTTGCCGAGCGGCTTGGTGGGCTGGATTTCGAGCTTTCCCGGGCGCGGGTAACGGTGGAAGAAAAGGGCCTGCTGGTCGATGTCGCCGCTGGCCGGACCGATGTGGGATTTCGTCTTGTCGCCCGTGTTCATGCTCTCACATTCCTCATTCGTGGTCGTGCCTTTTGGCATGAATTCGGAGCGAGGTACAGTTTTGCCGTGCTGATTTCGGCGGCCAGACCGGCGGCAAGGCGCTCATGTCATCTTCCTGAAACACGAGTCTGGTTTTCACGGGGGCAGGAAGCGTAATTAAAGACGAGGCTGGCATGACGGCGCAGCAAGACAACTCCGTACGAAAGCTCAGGACGTTGTTCATCTCCGACGTCCATCTCGGGTCGAAGGCCGCCAAGACGGACTTCCTGCTCGATTTCCTGCGGCATCACGAAGCGGAGACGATCGTGCTGGTCGGCGACATCGTCGACGGCTGGAGGCTGAAGCGCAGCTGGTACTGGCCGCAGAACTGCAACGACGTCGTCCAGAAGCTCTTGCGCAAGGCCCGCAAGGGCACCCGCATCGTCTACATCCCCGGCAATCACGACGAGTTCCTGCGCGATTTTCCCGGCGTGCACTTCGGCGGCATCGAGGTGGCGCAGCGCTACATGCACGAGGGTGCCGACGGCCGTAACTATCTGGTGCTGCACGGCGACGAATTCGACGTCGTGGTCCGCAATGCCCGCGTACTCGCCTATCTCGGCGACTGGGCCTATGACACGGCGATCGCCATCAACATCGGCCTGGCCGCCATTCGCCGCCGCCTCGGCATGCCCTATTGGTCGTTCTCCTCCTGGGCCAAGCTCCAGGTGAAGCACGCCGTCAACTTCATCGGCGAATTCCAGAAGGTGGTTGCCGAGGAAGCCCGCCGCCACGACGCTCAAGGGGTGATCTGCGGCCACATACACCATGCCGTCATCGAGGACATCGGCGATATCCGCTACATCAATACCGGTGACTGGGTGGAAAGCTGCACGGCGATCGCCGAGCACCATGATGGCACGATGGAACTCATCACCTGGCATCAGATGCGCGGTGGCGCGCTTGAGGGCGAAGCCTCTGGTGAAGCCGACAAGCTGCTTGCCCAATTGCTGACACAGCGCGCTGCGTAACCGGAGAGCGACAGGTCACCTCCTGTCGCGAAAACTAGGTTATGGCGAGGCATGCCAGGGCTGTGCTAGAGATTGAGCACAGCCATCAGGTCAGCCGATGATTCCCTCCTCAGCGCCCGCATCCGTGGGCCCTCCGCCGCGCCATTTCGCGCTTCGCATCGCCTTGCTCTTCTGCGCGCCGTTGATCGTCAACGGCTTCGCGATGCCGTATTTTCCGATGTGGCTCAGCACGCTCTCGATGAGCGACTTCGAGATCGGCGTCGTGCTGGCGCTGCCGATGTTCGTGCGCGTCATCACCGCGCCGATCGCCGGCGTCATCGCCGACCGCCTTGGCGAGCGGACGATCGTGCTGATCTGGTCCGGCTTCCTGTCGCTTGCAACCGCTCTGGTGTTGTTTTACTTTCGCGACTTCTGGCCGGTGCTGGTCATCTACACGCTGCAATCGGCGGTCTATTCGCCCTATGTGCCGATCGTCGAGGCGATCGCGCTTTCCGGCGTCCGCCGCTGGGGCTTCGACTACGCCCACATGCGGCTCTGGGGCTCGGTCGCCTTCATCGGTGCGACAATGCTCGGTGGCTGGATGGTCGGCATATTCGGCAGCGACATGGTGCTGCCGGCGATGGCGATCGGTTTCGGCCTGACAATTGCCATGGCCTATGCGGCGCCGCGCGTGGGAAAGCCGCGCCGGCCATCGCCGATCACTGCACTCACCGAGCCGCCGCCGAAGTCGCTCAAGCAGCTCGACCTGCAGCTGCTCCTGATCGGTGTGACGCTGGTCAATGCCAGCCACGCGATGCTTTTTGCTTTCTCGGCGATCTACTGGCAGCACATCGGCTACAGCGGCACCGAGATCGGCCTGCTCTGGAGCGCGGGCGTGGCCGCCGAAGTGACGATGTTCATCTTCGCCAAGGCGATCAGCCGCCGTTTCAGCGTCTGGGTGATGATCCTGTCGGGCTGTTCGCTCGCCGTGGTGCGCTGGATCATCTTCCCGATGGATCTCGGTTTCAGCGGCTACTTCATCCTCCAGTGCTTCCACGCCTTCACCTATGCGATCATGCACACCGGCATGCAGCACAAGCTCGTCGAGCGGGTGGTGGAATCCCAGGAAGCGTCCGCCCAGGGGCTCTACTTCTTCTACACCGGCATCTTCACCGCGATCTTGACGTTCCTATCGGGCTACTTCTACGCCTGGTACGGGGTGAAGGGGTTCTATTCGATGTCGGTCGTCGCCTTTGCCGGCTGCTGCTTTGCGGTCGCCGCCTGGTATCTTCAGCCCCAGAGGCGCGGCTCCGGCGGGAAGACCAGGGAAGCCTCGTAGCGCAGGCCGGGCGTGCGGTCTTCGGCGAGCAGCAGCGGTCCGTCGAGGTCGACGAAATCGGCGCCCTGGGCCACCAGGATCGCCGGCGCCATCGCCAGCGAACTGCCGACCATGCAGCCGACCATGACCTTAAGGCCGAGGGATACGGCTTCATCACGCATGCGCAACGCCTCGGTGAGGCCGCCGGTCTTGTCGAGCTTGATGTTGACCGCGTCGTAGCGGCCGACGAGCGCGGCGAGGTCCTCGGTCGCGTGCACGCTTTCATCCGCACAAATGGGTACGGGGCGGGCAATCGTCGCCAGTGCCTCGTCGCGCCCGGCGGGCAGCGGTTGTTCGATCAGGTCGATCCGTTCCTCGGCGCAGATTGCGAAGTGATAGGCGAGGGTTTCGGGCGTCCAACCCTCATTGGCATCGAGGATGATGTGGCTCTCAGGCGCGCCGGCCCGTACGGCGCGGATACGCGCGGCATCGTCCGGTGTGCCGACCTTGATCTTGAGGAGTGCGCGGTGGGCATATTTCGCCGCCTGTTCGCGCATGGCGTCTGGCTCGGCGAGCGATAACGTGTAGGCGGTGGTCAGTGCGTCGGGTGAGGCTATGCCCGCAAGCGCATGAACAGGCTTGTTTTTCTGTTTGGCCTCCAGGTCCCACAGTGCACAATCGACGGCATTTCGTGCGGCGCCTGGTTTCATTTGGCGCTGCAGTTCGACACGGGTCAGGCCAGCCTCGATGCGCGGGCGAATGGAAGCGATCTCGGCCAACACTGAATCGATCGTTTCACCGTAGCGGCCGTAGGGCACGCACTCGCCGGAACCGGTGTGGGTGCCGTCACTGATTCGGCAAGTAACGACGCTCGCCGTCGTCTTGGAGCCGCGCGAGATCGTAAAGGTGCCTGCGATCGGGAAATGTTCCACCGCTGCATCGAGAGAAAGTGACATGAAAACGTCTCCGGCCTGCATTCTGAAGGGCTGGTATCGCCACCGGTCGAAGGTTCGGGTGACAGCAACGATACGAGCGGTTATGACGGTGTAAGGATTTACGAATCTTTACGGCGACGTGCGTTGAGATGCGCAAAGTTCGCTGTAACACTTTAGGCCCGCTGCATAAATTTGTCCTGAGACCGACCCCGATCCAGGGAATTATGCAGTAGAAATTCGGGAAAACAGAAGCCACGTGTCGCAACCTGCCCGCAAGATGACCGCTGATGTCGCGCTGGCCGAAAGTGGTGGCGAGCGAAGCTATGTCTTCACCGGCGTCTGGCGGCATGAAACAGCCGAGGCGATGGCGGCGAAGCTGGACCAGCTCGCGCGCAAGGGTGACAGCGCCGCTCAGTTCGACCTGTCCGGCGTGACCGCGATGGATACGGCCGGGGCCTGGATCATCCGCCGCTTCGTGACCCGTGTCGTCGGGCCGTCCAGAGATGACGTTCACTTCGCCGACGGCGGGCAGCGTTATGTCGAGCTGATCGACGCCTTGCCGGCAGAACTGCGTTCGCCCGATGAAGGCAAGGAGCGGGTGCCGCTGTTCCAGCGCATATTCGCGCCGGTCGGCGAGGTCATGATCGCGACCTGGGAAGATATCGTCGCTGCCATGTACATTCTTGGCTCTGCGGTGCGCGGCGCCCAGCTGAAGCTTGGGCGGCACAGCGGTGTCTCGCCGGCGGCGATCGTTCATCAGATCGACCGGATGGGCGTGATGGCAGTGCCGATCATCATGCTGATGTCGTTCCTGATCGGTGCGATCATTGCGCAGCAGGGCGCGTTCCAGCTCCGCTACTTCGGTGCGGAAGTCTTCGTCGTCGATCTCGTCGGCATCCTGCAATTGCGTGAAATCGGCGTTCTTCTCACGGCGATCATGATCGCCGGCCGTTCCGGCAGTGCCATCACCGCCGAAATCGGTTCGATGAAGATGCGCGAGGAAGTGGACGCGCTGAAGGTGATGGGGCTGAGCCCGATCGGCGTTCTCGTCTTTCCGCGCCTCGTCGCGCTCACCGTCGCGCTGCCGCTCTTGACGATCATCGCGAACTTCGCGGCCTTGACCGGTGCCGCTCTGGTTGCCTGGGGCTATTCCGGCATCACTATCCCGACCTTCCTCGCCCGTCTGCAGGAAGCGGTCGATTTTTCGTCCGTCGCCGCCGGCATGATCAAGGCGCCGTTCATGGCGCTGATCATCGGGGTGGTGGCGGCCGTCGAGGGGTTGAAGGTCGGCGGCAGCGCGGAATCGCTTGGCCGCCACGTGACGTCCTCGGTGGTCAAATCGATCTTCGTCGTGATCCTGATCGACGGGCTCTTCGCCATGTTCTACGCGTCAATCGATTTTTGAGGCGGAGAACAGCGTGAACCCATTGGAAAAACAGCACGATGCGTACCAGGCGACCGAGGCGAACGGGCGGGAGTCCGTTCTTTCCGTCCGTGACCTGACGGTGGGCTTCGGCTCCAACATCGTGCTCGACAAGCTGAACCTCGAAATCTACCGCGGCGAGATCCTTGGTTTCGTCGGCGCTTCCGGCACGGGCAAGTCGGTGCTGATGCGCACCGTGCTCAGGTTGCTGGCGAAGCGTTCCGGCAAGATCGAGATCTTGGGCGCCGACTACGACAAGATCACCGAAGCCGAGCGCATCGCGCTCGACATGCGCCTCGGCGTTCTCTTCCAGCATGGCGCGCTCTTTTCGGCGCTGACGGTGCGCGAGAACATCCAGGTGCCGATGCGGGAATATCTCGATCTGCCGCAGAGCCTGATGGACGAACTGGCGCGGGTGAAGATCGAGTTGGTCGGCCTGGAGCCGGAAGCGGCGGAAAAATACCCGTCGGAGCTTTCGGGTGGCATGATCAAGCGCGCGGCTCTCGCACGCGCACTGGCGCTCGATCCCGACCTGGTCTTCCTGGACGAGCCGACCTCGGGCCTCGACCCGATCGGGGCTGCCGAGTTCGACGAGTTGATTGCCAAGCTGCGCGACACGCTGGGATTGACCGTGTATATGGTGACTCACGACCTCGACAGCCTGTTTTCCGTCTGTGACCGCATCGCGGTTCTCGGCAAGAAGAAGGTTCTGGTCGAAGGGACCGTGGAGGACATGCTGGCCTGCGACGACCCCTGGGTGCAGTCCTACTTCAGGGGCAAGCGGGCGCGTTCGATCGTGCGGAACGATCAATGATTCGAGAAGGCGGTTTTGACGCTCACGTGTCGAGATCGGAGCAAGAGCCGGTGAAGCGGCCACGAAGGTAGTCGGTACGAATGGAAACGAAAGCGAATTACGCCATTGTCGGTTTCTTCACGGTGTTCGTGATCGCGGCCGCATTCGGCTTCGTCTACTGGATGTCGCAATATGGCCGCAGCGGCGAGATGGTCGAGCTGGTGGTCAATATTCCGGGTTCCGCCAACGGTCTTTCCGTCGGTTCGCCGGTACGCTTCAACGGTATCCCCGTCGGCACGGTGCGCAATCTTGCGATCGACGCCAATGACCCGCGCTATTCGATTGCCGTCACCGAGGTTTCGATCGATGCGCCGGTACTGAAATCGACCAAGGCGACGCTGGAAGTGCAGGGCCTGACGGGCGCCGCCTATATCGAGCTCAGCGGCGGCCGCAAGGGCGACGAGAACATCCTGAGATCCGCGATCGAAAATGGCACACAGGCGCGCATCCTTGCGGATCAGTCGAGCGTTACCAGCCTGCTGGCGACTGCCGACCAGATCATGGACCGGGCCAACGACGCCATCACCGACATCCAGGGTTTTGTGACCGATGTGCGCGGCCCGCTGACGAAAACAATCGGCAATGCGGAGACGTTCTCGACGGCGCTTGCCAACAATTCCGGCGCGATTGACGATTTCCTCAGAAGCGTGACGGAGCTTTCCGGTTCGGTCAGCGCAGCCTCCAAGAAACTCGATTCGACCCTCGAGGCTGCCGAGACCCTGGTGAAGTCGGTGGATCCGAAGAAGATCGACCACATCGTTTCGAACGTCGAGCAGATCAGCAACGACCTGAAGGCGGCTTCGGGCGGAGTGACGGAGACGCTTGCTGCGCTGCGTCGAACGGTCGAGACCTATGACCAGTTCGGCAAGAACGCCCAGAAGACGCTGGAGCGGGTCGATACGCTGGTGGCCTCGGTGGACAAGGAGAAGGTCGAGCTCGTCGTCAACGACATCACAGCAGCGACCGCAGACGCCCGAAAGACGGTCGCCAACATTTCCGCATTTGCCGAAAAGATCACGGCGCGGCAGCAGGATATCGACCGTACCATCACCGATGTCACCCAGTTGGCAAGCAAGTTGAACGCCTCTGCCAACCGGGTCGACAGCATTCTCGTCAAGGTCGATGGTTTCCTTGGTGATGCGGATGCGCCTTCGCTTTCGGCTGACGCCCGCGCGACGCTCGCGTCATTCCGCAAGATGGCCGACAATCTCAATGCGCAGATCGGCCCGATCGCCGACAACCTCAAGCGCTTCTCGGGCTCGGGCCTGCGCGACGTCGAAGCACTCGTCACCGATACGCGGCGTACGGTCCAGAGCCTGGAGAACACCATCTCCACATTCGACAAGAACCCGCAGCGTCTTCTCTTTGGCGGCGAGACGGTGAAGCAATATGATGGCCGTACCCGGCGCTGATTCGGGGCGGCAGGACCGGTGTGGGGCCAAGCGGTGTGCTTTCGATCAAGGGCGCGCCAAGGTGTGTGGGACAAGGGTATTGGCAGTATGAGTTTTCCGGGGCTGGTGGGTGTGCGAGTAGCAGGAGCATGGCGCTCCGCCCTGATTTTCGTGCTGGCAGCCGGACTTGCCGGCTGCGGTACGAAAGCCGTCAACGACACGTACAGCCTTTCGGCTACACCTCTCGTTGAAGGACGGGCATCGACCGGCAAACAAATCCTGGTGCCCGAGCCGACGGCGCTGAAGGCGCTCGACAGCGACCAGGTCGTCATCCGCCTGTCCGGTTCCGAGCTGCAATTTCTCTCCAAGGCACAATGGAGCGACCGCCTGCCGAAGCTGGTGCAATCGAAGCTCGTGCAGGCCTTCGAAGACACCGGCAAGATCGGCGGCGTCGGCAAGCCGGGCCAGGGCCTTGCGATCGACTACCAGCTCATCACCGAAATCCGCGCCTTCGAGATCTCGACGGAAGGTGCAGATACGGCCGTTGTCGAAATCTTCGCGAAAATCCTCAACGACCGCAATGGCACGGTGCGGGTGCAAAAGGCGTTTCGCGCCACGGCCAGCGTGAAGGGTGCGGGCAACCCGGCCTTCATCAAGGCGATGGACCAGGCCTTTGCCAGCGTTTCCGCCGAGATCGTCAGCTGGACGCTGGGCTCTATCTGACGCCTTCTATTTTGCGCCGGCTATTTCGATCCGGTTGACCACTTCCGCGACGCCTTGCATGTGCCTTGCTGCCTCTTCGGCGCGGGCAACTTCGGCCGCGGTCGCGACGAAGCCGGCAAGGATGATCGTGTTGCCCTTGGCAGTCACCGTGAGATCGGCGGCATCGAGGCCGGGGGCTACCGCCAGAAAATGGGCAACGCGGCGCTCGAGCTCGGCCGGGTGATCCGCGGCCTGCCGCTCCGGCTCGTCGCCGTAGAATGTTCGCTTCTTGAAAATCATGACATCCACCTCGCTCAACGCAGAGGAAACGTTGGATGCCACGCTTTGTTCGCCTGTTTCATTCGAAACAGCGGGAAATCCTCAGTCGTGCCATGTGTCTCCTCAAGCGACGGGATCTGTCGCGGTCACGATCAGCATGCAGGGGACATATCGATGCGCGGCTCTTTTTTCGCCATGGCTCTGGCGATAGCGATGGCACTTGCCTTCGGCATACCGGCGCAGGCCGGGAACTACAGCTATGGCTACAGGCAGAGCTGCGTCGTCAAAACCGTCAAGACCTACGGCGCCTATGGCCGGGTCATCCCTAAGAAGGTGCGGATCTGCAGTTGAGGTGGCGAGAGCGTTCTTGCCTGGCGAAACGCTCTCTGTGCTTGTCTTAGGGCCAGCGCACCACCGGGGGCAGCGACGACAGGATCGACTCCACGTTGCCGCCGGTCTTCAGGCCGAAGATCGTGCCGCGGTCATAGAGCAGGTTGAACTCGACGTAGCGACCGCGCCGCACGAGCTGCTCATCCCGGTCTTCCTCGGTCCAGGGCATGTTGAAGTTGGTGCGGACGATCTTCGGGTAGACGAGGGCAAAGGCCTTGCCCACGTCGCGGGTGAAGGCGAAGTCCGCATCCCAGCCACCCTGTTCCTCCGACGAGCGCAGCCAGTCGTAGAAGATGCCGCCGGTGCCACGCGGCTCGTTGCGGTGCGGCAGGAAGAAGTAGTCATCGCACCACGTCTTGAACTTGGCGTGGTCGGCGACCGCATGGCGGCTGCAGGTGATTTCCATAGCGCGATGGAAGAGCTGCGTGTCCGCATCGGTCATGACGCGACGACGATCGAGCACCGGCGTCAGATCGGCGCCGCCGCCGAACCAGTTGCTCGTCGTCACCACCATGCGGGTGTTCATATGCACGGCGGGCACGTTGGGGTTCACGGGGTGGGCAATCAACGAAATGCCGGAGGCCCAGAAGCGCGGATCCTCGGCAGCACCCGGAATCTGGCCGCGGAATTCAGGCGAGAATTCACCAAAGACGGTCGAGGTGTGGACGCCCACCTTTTCGAAGACGCGGCCTTCCATCATCGACATGCGGCCACCGCCGCCCTTGCCATCGTCGCGGCTCCAATCCTTGGCGACGAACCGCCCTGGCGCGCGATCGGAGAGGGGACCCGTCAGTTCATCCTCGATGCCTTCAAAGGCAGCGCAGATGGTGTCGCGCAGCCCTTCGAACCACGCACGCGCCTCGGCCTTCTTCACTTCGATATCTGCGGGGAGGCCCGGGGGGAGCTGCGGTCGTTCCATGGAAAGTTGCGTCCTGTTGGCGGGTTTCCCGATGAAATGCCGCCGATTCGATTGAAGTCGCCACAGTTCACACTTTCGCGCCGATGGCAACGCCGGTCCAGCACCTCGGGGCGGTCTGTCGCACCAGAGCGCTGATGGGCAGCGCGAGCCTGCCGCAGAACAATCCTCTGGCAAAGCTCAAGCGCCGTCACTATCTTAGTTATCAGAGGTATAGCCCATGGCAAGAATACCTGCAGGCCCGCCGCTCGATGGATTGCGGCGGCAGATCGCCCGGCATCGCCGGGACAAACCGACACGAGGCGATGGCCTTTTCGTGCGGGAAACCTTTCGGCTCGATCGCAGTGCCGCCCGCGCGAAGGCACGGGAATGGTTCGACACCTGGCCGAAGGCCGCCTACTGGACCGAGGTCGAAAGCTGGCGGCAGCTCGATGGCGACGAGATCGAATTCACCATGCGCCGCCTGCCGAGTGCGGATTGACCCATTTCACTGCCCTCACGGGTGGCCATCGTCATCCATGAGCCGCGGTCCGGCGCCTTCCATCGACAGCACGTCGTGCGGGTTGCGCAGCGGACATTCACGCAGCGACAGGCAGCCGCAGCCGATACAGCCCGTCAGGTGATCGCGCAAAGCCATCAGGTTGGCGATGCGTTCGTTCAGCTGTTCGCGCCAATTTTCGGACAATCTGCCCCAATCTTCGACCGTAAGCGGACGATCGTCCGGAAGGACAGACAAAGCGTCCTGGATCTCCGACAGAGGGATGCCGGTGCGCTGGGCCACCTTGATGACGGCGACCCGTCGCAGCACGCTGCGCGGATAACGGCGCTGGTTGCCGCGGGTGCGGTTGCTGCGGATCAGCCCCTTGGCCTCGTAGAAGTGCAGGGTGGAGACGGCGACGCCGCTTCGCTCCGCCACTTCGCCGACCGTCAGTTCGCGGCGCAATTCGCTGCTTTTCACAATTGTCATGATGGCTATTGACCTCAACTATTGTTGAGGTTCTATAGCATTGGCTCCATAACGTCGACAACAGGAGCTTGATCCCATGACTGAGAAAATGACCCTTGCCGTGATCTATGGCAGTGCGCGCCAGGGTCGCTTCTGCGATACGGTCGCCAACTGGCTGATCCGGGAACTTTCGGCTTCTGATGTGTTCACCCTGACGGTCATCGATCCGGCGCGGCTGAGGACGTCACGTGGGCTGGGCGCTGCGGTCAATCCGGGCGAGTGGCTCGAGCGCAAGATCGCCGAGGCCGACGCCTTCATCATCGTCACGCCCGAATACAATCACGGCTATCCGGCGGCGCTCAAGGAACTGATCGATTCGGTCTACGAGCCCTGGCACGCAAAGCCTGTCTCCTTCGTCTCCTATGGCGGCGCCTCGGGCGGCATCCGGGCCGTCGAGCAATTGCGCCAGGTGTTCGGGGAGCTGCATACGGTGACGCTGCGCGATGGCATCACTTTCCCCAAGGCGTGGTCGAAGTTCGACGCTGCCGGCAACCTCTACAAGCCCGAGGAATTGCGTGCGCCGCTGTTCGTGATGATCGACCGGCTGACCTGGTGGGCACGTGTTCTGAAACAGGCGCGCAAGAGCGCACCCTACAACGAGGTGGCGGCGTAACGCGCCGACCACTGACGGTGGCCGGTTCGGCTTGCAGCGCCCCTCGATCGACAGCCAAGGAGGTAGCAATGTTTACACTGTCAGGCTGGAGAAACCTGCCGGATCGCTTCGCCGGCGATCATTGCGGCGGAGATTGCGATGTTCAGCGAGCGCTGGCCCTCCGCCATTGGAATGAGGATTCGGCCGTCGGCACGCTCGTGCACGTGGTCGGGCACGCCGGCGCTCTCCCGTCCGAAGAGCAGGATGTCGTCGGGGCGAAACTCGTAGCGCGTATAGGGCAGGGCAGCCTTGGTAGATGCGAGCACCAGTCGGCGTCCGCTCGCCGCTCGCCACTCTTCGAAGCGCTCCCAGTTGACATGGCGGGTGAGCGCCACCGAGGCGATATAGTCCATGCCGGCGCGCTTCAGGTTGCGGTCGGAGAGGTCGAAGCCAGCCGGTTCGATCACGTCGACGCAAAGCCCGAGGCAGGCGGCAAGGCGCAGGATCGTGCCGGTATTGCCGGGAATGTCGGGCTGGTAGAGGGCGATGCGCAGATTGCTCACGTCAGGTCACTCGTTTCCGGTAGCATCACGCCGCGCGTCAAATTCCGCGGCCAGGATGCCCATCATGATGTCGTCATGCCACTCGCCGTCGATCAGAGCCGACTCACGTTCGCGGCCCTCGATGGAGAAGCCGGACTTGCGATAGGCGGCAATCGCCCGCTCATTGAAGGCGAGAACCCTGAGCGACACCCGATGAAGGGCAAGTTCATCGAAGGCATAGGCCAATACCCGCTTGGTGACCGCCGTGCCAAGCCCCTTGCCGAGGCGTTCCGGATCGAAAATGCCGATGGCGAAGCTCGCACGCCGATCGACGTGATTGAGATTGTCGAGCCTCACTTCGCCGGTGAGGCCGTCCTGATCGATGATCCAGGCCGCCGGGTGTCCGGCAATCCGCGCAACCCTGGCGGCTGCCTCTCCGTAACTGAAGAGGCCGGGAAAGGACCGGCCCGCACCGAACATTCGGTAGATTTCCGGATGGCGGCCGAGCCTCAGGCGCGCATCCACATCACCGTCGCGGGGGCGGCGAAGGACGAAACCGACACCTTGAAGATCAGGAGGCGTATCCGATGAAGCATTCATCCGTGTTCTCCGCTGCGAAAAACTCGGCGCTGCTTGCTTTTGCGGTCGCTGATATTGCCGGCGCTAATCTGTGCCGAAACGGCAACAGATACCCGAACGGTGAAAAAATGTGCAAGAAACAGCCTGCGACAATCTGGCATGCCGGCGCGAATAAGGGTAGAGATCGAACCTCTTCAACGCGAACCGACGGAGGCAAACATGAATGTATTGATGTTGACACGCCTTCCTGGAGTAGTGGGCCACCGTTTGGCCTGACCGGTTCCGCGACCTATCTTTTAAAAGAGATCGACGCGCTTCCGGGACTCCGGAAGACGAAGCCCTCTTTCGGGCTGCATTTCCGGACTGACCTTTTCATCATAAGAATGCGGGGAAACCCCGCTTTCCTTCAAAATACTCTGAAGGAGCAATGCAATGTTCGGCTGGTTTGAATCCCGCCTCAATCCCTATCCGGCGGAGGAGCCGACGCTCCCGCCGAAAAGCCTTTTCGGCTTCTGCTGGCATTATTCCAAGCCGGCCGTGCCGTGGCTGCTCATCATGTCCGTCTGCACGATGCTGATCGCCGTCGGCGAAGTGGCGCTGTTCCAGTTCCTCGGCAACATGGTCGACTGGCTGTCGAGCGCCAACCGCGACACGTTCCTGGAAGCCGAGGGCGGCAGGCTCTTCTGGATGGGCGCGCTCGTCCTCATCGGCCTGCCTGGCCTGGTGGCGATCGACTCGCTGATCATGCACCAGGTGCTGCTCGGCAACTATCCGATGATCGCCCGCTGGCAGATGCACCGCTACCTGCTGCGTCAGAGCATGACCTTCTTTGCCAACGAGTTCGCTGGACGCGTGGCGACGAAGGTGATGCAGACGTCGCTTGCGGTGCGCGAAACGGTGATGAAGATCCTCGACGTCTTCGTCTATGTCGTCAGCTACTTCGTCACCATGCTCGCGGTCGTGGCGACAGCCGACTGGCGCCTCGTTATCCCGCTCACCATCTGGCTCGCGATCTACATCTGCATCGTCAGCTATTTCGTGCCGCGCCTGCAGAAGATCTCCAAGGAGCAGGCCGACGCGCGCTCGATGATGACGGGCCGGATCGTCGACAGCTACACCAATATCGGCACGGTCAAGCTGTTCTCCCATGCCGGCCGCGAGGAAGGCTATGCGCGTGACGGCATGGACGGTTTCCTCGACACCGTACATCGCCAGATGCGCAAGGTGACGCTGTTCCACATCCTCGTTTATGCCAACAACAGCATCGCACTCTTTGCCATCGCCACGCTTGGCATCCATCTCTGGCTGACGAGTGCCATCTCGGTCGGCGCGATCGCGATTGCGGTCGGTCTGGCGATGCGCATCAACGGTATGTCGCAGTGGATCATGTGGGAAGTCTCGGCGCTCTTCGAGAACATCGGTACGGTCTATGACGGCATCGGCATGATGACAAAGGCACACGATATCGTCGATGAACCGGATGCCAAGGCGCTGAAGGCGGACAAGGGGGCGATTGCCTTCGACAACATCCGCTTCCACTACGGCAAGGCCAAGGGCGTCATCGATCACCTGTCGCTCGACATCGAGCCGGGCGAGAAGATCGGTCTCGTTGGTCGCTCAGGCGCCGGCAAGACGACGCTGATGAACCTGCTATTGCGCTTCTACGATCTCGAGGACGGCGCAATTCGGATCGACGGCAAGGATATCTCCACCGTCACGCAGGACAGCCTGCGCGCCCAAATCGGCGTCGTCACGCAGGACACCTCGCTGCTGCACCGCTCCATTCGCGATAATATCGCCTATGGACATCCGGAGGCGGACGACGAGGCGATCATTACCGCGGCGAAGAAGGCGAACGCCTGGGACTTCATCCAGGGGCTCGAGGACAACCAGGGCCGCAAGGCGCTGGACGCCCAGGTCGGCGAACGTGGCGTCAAGCTTTCCGGCGGCCAGCGGCAGCGCGTCGCGATCGCGCGCGTTTTCCTCAAGGACGCGCCGATCCTGATCCTCGACGAGGCGACCTCGGCGCTCGATTCCGAAGTCGAAGCGGCGATCCAGGAAAACCTCTTCGCGCTGATGTCCGGCAAGACGGTGATCGCGATCGCCCACCGCCTGTCGACGCTGACGGAGATGGACCGGCTGGTGATCCTCGAAGCGGGCCGGATCGTCGAGACCGGCTCGCACGGCGAACTCGTCGCCAAGGGCGGCCTTTATGCCGACCTCTGGTCGCGCCAGTCCGGCGGCTTCATCGCCGACGACGTCGAGAAGGAAGAGGCGGCGGAGTAAGATGCTGTCGGCCCGCCGTTCGAAAGAGCGGTGGGCCGCTCTCTTAGACGTTACGCATTTGTAATCTGCAATTGTGCGGAAACCGATTGCTGTTCCCGCCGAACCGCCTATATCGGAACCATGCTCAGCGCCATCGTCCGCCTCTTCGAGAACTGGATCAAGCCGTTCGCGCCGCGCGAGCGCCTGCAGCCGCCCAAATCGCTCTGGGGTTTCGCCTGGTTCTACGCCAGACAGGCGAAGGGACCGTTCATCGCGATGGCCGTGCTAGGCGGTCTCGTCGCCATGCTCGAAGCCGGGCTGTTCTATTTCGTCGGGCGACTGGTCGACGTTCTCGACACGGTGAAGCCGGAAGCCGGCTGGAGCGGTCTCATCGCCGCGAACGGCCCCGAACTTTTGTTCATGCTGCTGACGGTGATGGTGTTCCGCTTTGTTGCGGTGTCGCTGGCAGCGCTCGTCGAAGAACAATCGATCATCACCGGCTTTCTCAATCTGGTGCGCTGGCAGTCCTATGTGCATGTGGCACGCCAGTCGCTGACTTTCTTCCAGAACGATTTCTCCGGCCGCATCGTCACCAAGGTCTGGGCAGGCGCCCAGGCGACGAGCGATCTGATCGTCTCGCTGCTGCAGGTCGTCTGGTTCATCGTCATCTATACGGCGTCCACCATGGCGCTGGTGGCGCAACTCGACTGGCGTCTGGCGGCGATGGTCGCCTTCTGGATCGTCGTCTTCCTGACGCTCGCCCGCTACTTCGTACCGCGCATCCGCAAGCATGCCCGCGATACGGCCGAGATGGCCTCGATGCTGAATGGCCGCATGGTCGATGCCTATTCCAATATCCAGACGCTGAAGCTCTTCGGTCGCGACGACGAGAACGACCGCTATATCCGCTCCGGCTTCGATCGGTTCCAGCACGCGGTCATTCCGTTCACGCGGCTTCTGACGGCTGTGCGCGCTTCGCTGGCGCTGCTTTCCGGCATGATGATCACGGCCATCGCCATCTATGCGATCCATCTCTGGCTCGGCGGCGCGATCAGTTCCGGCGCCGTCGCGTTCACGCTGGCGCTGGTGCTCCGACTCAACATGCTGCTCGGCCGCATGATGACCCAGTTCAATTCGATCATGCGCAACATCGGCACGATCCAGAACTCGGCCGAACTCGTGTCGCAGCCGATCGGTCTCGTCGATCGGCCCGATGCCGCAGAGCTCGCCGTCAGCCAGCCGGAAATCCGCTTCGAACACGTCCGTTTCCACTACGGCAAGGGCGAGCGCGTCATCGACGATTTCTCGCTGATCGTTCGCCCGGGTGAGAAGGTGGGCATCGTCGGCCGTTCCGGGGCCGGCAAGTCGACGCTCGTCAATCTGCTGCTGCGCTTCTATGACCTCGAGGGCGGCCGGATCCGTATCGACGGGCAGGATATCGCGTCCGTCACGCAGGAGTCACTGCGCGCCCAGGTGGGCATGGTCAGCCAGGATACCTCGCTGCTGCACCGCTCGATCCGGGACAACATCCTCTTCGGCCGGCCGGATGCGAGCGAGGAGCAACTGATTGCCGCCGCGCGCAAGGCCGAAGCCTACGACTTCATCCTCGGCCTGCAGGACCAGCGCGGCCGCAAGGGGTTCGATGCCCATGTCGGCGAGCGCGGCGTCAAGCTTTCGGGCGGTCAGCGCCAGCGCATCGCCATTGCCCGGGTGATGCTGAAGGATGCGCCGATCCTCGTGCTCGACGAGGCGACCTCGGCGCTCGATTCTGAGGTCGAAGCGGCGATCCAGTCCAATCTCGACCGGCTGATGCAGGGCAAGACGGTGCTTGCGATCGCGCACCGGCTGTCGACGATCGCGGCGCTCGACCGGCTCGTGGTGATGGACAAGGGGCGGATCGTCGAGGAGGGAACCCACGCGGAGCTCGTCGCCCGCGGCGGACTTTACGCCGGGCTCTGGTCGCGTCAGTCGGGCGGATTTCTCGCCCGCGAGGAAGCGGCGGAGTAGGGCGGTACAAGACTGCTTCAACGCCCGCTCGACCGGCCCGAATTCAGCCTAACTGGCGACCGTCAAGTCCTTGTGCCGATTGGCCGCGCTTTTCCCCGCGACAATCTGCCCACATCCCCTTGTCAAGGCTGGACATAATTTGCGATCAAGCATAGAACGCGCCGGATTGACGGGGAATCTGTGTGCCGTGGGTGCGCAGAATTTTTTTCGGATTCTGGTGCCGATGTCGTGTTTGCAGGCGCAAAACGGCGGGGGCGTTAGCACTATGAATAGGGCGTGGTTCCTTGACCTGGATCAAACCGCAAGGGGCAGGAATTTCGCCGGGGGCGGATGCGGTTTCCGCAACATTGCGTGAGAGGATGGTTTAGCCGTGAGCGAACACGACACTTCAAGCGAGGCCTTGGGCGAGCCCACTCGCCGCGATTTCCTTTATCTGGCTACCGGTATGGCAGGCGTCGTCGGCGCCGGTGCTGTCGCTTGGCCGTTCATCGACCAGATGCGTCCGGATGCATCGACGCTCGCGCTCGCCTCGATCGAGGTTGATGTTTCGAGCCTGCAGCCCGGCATGTCGCTGACGGCGAAATGGCGCGGCAAGCCGATCTTCATCCGCAACCGTACTGAGAAGGAAGTCGAAGAGGCAAAGGCCGTCAAGCTCGACGACCTGAAGGATCCGGTTGCGCGCAATGCCAACCTTCCGGCCGACGCATCGGCAAGCGACGTCGATCGCTCTGCCGGCGAAGGCAAGGAAAACTGGATCGTCATGATCGGTTCCTGCACCCATCTCGGCTGCGTGCCGCTTGGTCAGGCCGGTGACTTCGGTGGCTGGTTCTGTCCCTGCCACGGTTCGCACTACGATACGGCCGGCCGCATCCGTAAGGGTCCGGCGCCGGAGAACCTTCACGTGCCGACCTTCACGTTCGTTTCCGACACAGTTATCAAGATCGGTTGAGGGGACTACTGATAATGAGTGCTGAACATTCAACCTACACGCCGACGACTGGCATTGAGAAATGGGTTGATTCCCGTCTGCCGTTGCCGCGTATGATTCACGACAGCTTCATCACCTATCCGGTTCCGCGGAACCTGAACTACGCATACACCTTCGGTGCCATGCTTTCGGTGATGCTGATCGTCCAGATCCTCACCGGTATCGTTCTGGCGATGCACTATGCCGCCGAAACGACCGTTGCGTTCAACTCGGTCGAAAAGATCATGCGCGACGTCAACCAGGGTTGGCTGCTGCGCTACATGCACGCCAACGGCGCATCCTTCTTCTTCATCGCCGTTTACCTGCACATCGCCCGTGGTCTCTACTACGGTTCCTACAAGGCTCCGCGCGAAATCCTCTGGATCCTCGGCGTGGTCATCTACCTGCTGATGATGGCGACCGGCTTCATGGGCTACGTTCTGCCCTGGGGTCAGATGTCCTTCTGGGGCGCGACCGTTATCACCGGCTTCTTCACCGCCTTCCCGCTGGTGGGTGAGTGGATCCAGCAGTTCCTGCTTGGCGGCTTTGCCGTTGACCAGCCGACGCTGAACCGCTTCTTCTCGCTGCACTACCTGCTGCCCTTCATGATCGCCGGCGTTGTCGTGCTGCACATCTGGGCGCTGCACGTCGTCGGCCAGACCAACCCGACCGGCGTTGAAGTGAAGTCCAAGACCGATACCGTTGCCTTCACGCCCTATGCGACGCTGAAGGATGCGCTCGGCGTCTCCGTTTTCCTGCTCGTCTATGCCTGGTTCGTCTTCTACATGCCGAACTTCCTCGGCCACCCGGACAACTACATCCCGGCTGACGCGCTGAAGACGCCCGCTCACATCGTTCCGGAATGGTACTACCTGCCGTTCTACGCGATGCTGCGCGCCATCACCTTCAACATCGGCCCGATCGACTCCAAGCTCGGCGGCGTTCTGGTGATGTTCGGCTCGATCATCGTCCTGTTCTTCCTGCCCTGGCTCGATACGTCCAAGGTCCGTTCGGCCGTCTATCGTCCGTGGTACAAGCTGTTCTTCTGGATCTTCGTCGTCAACGCCATCATGCTCGGCTGGCTCGGCTCGCGCCCTGCAGAAGGCCTCTACGTCGTGATGTCGCAGATCGGCACGCTCTACTACTTCGGCTTCTTCTTCGTCGTCATGCCGGTTCTCGGTCTGATCGAAACGCCGAAGCGCATTCCGAACTCCATCACCGAAGCGGTGCTGGAAAAGCAGAATGCCAAGGCGCAGCCGGCCGCCGCGCGCGCCTGATCAGAACAGCGATTGATAAGGAACCCACAACAATGAAAAAGCTTGTTACAGGCATTCTGTCACTCGCTGTCGTCGCTGGTCTCGGTCTCGGTGCAGCTATCGCCGAAGAGGCGAAGGGCGGCGAGGAGCACGGCGGCGGTACGCCTCACTATCCGATCCACAAGCCGGAACAGCAGGAATGGAGCTTTGCCGGCCCCTTCGGCCACTATGACAAGGGCCAGCTTCAGCGCGGCCTGAAGGTCTACGCCGAAGTCTGTTCGGCCTGCCATTCGATGAACCTGGTGCCCTTCCGTACGCTCGAGGGCCTCGGCTATTCGGAAGCTCAGGTGAAGGCGTTTGCGGCCAACTACGAAGTTCAGGACGGCCCGAATGCCGATGGGGAGATGTTCACCCGCAAGGCTCTGCCGTCCGACCACTTCCCGTCGCCTTACGCGAACAAGGAAGCGGCTGCGGCATCGAACAACGGTGCAGCTCCGCCGGACTTCTCGCTGATCGCCAAGGCACGCGGCATCGAACGCGGCTTCCCGCAGTTCGTCTTCGACATGTTCTGGCCCTACCAGGAAGGCGGCCCGGACTACATCCACGCGCTGCTGACTGGCTACCAGGAGCCGCCGCAGGGCGTCGAAGTCGCCGAAGGCACGCATTACAACCCGTACTTCGCGAACGCTGCCGCTCTGGCAATGGCGCAGCCGATCTCCAACGATCAGGTCACCTACGATGACGGCACGCCGCAGACGGTCGACCAGTACGCCAAGGACGTTGCGTCGTTCCTGATGTGGGCGGCCGAGCCGCACCTCGAAGACCGCAAGCGCACCGGCTTCATGGTCATGGTGTTCCTGCTGATCTTCACCGGCCTCATCTACCTCACGAAGAAGTCGGTCTACGCCAACAAGGAACATTGATCGTCTGCCGGCTTAAGCCGGCTCTGATTAAGATCCAAAGAAAAGGCCCCGGTTCGTCCGGGGCCTTTTGTTTTGGAAGTCCGGCCGCGACGGGATGCAGGCCCTGCAGGGGGCCGGCCTACCTGGCACTGGCCGCAGAGTGCTCGCGCTCGCTGTGGCGCGTGCGGTCAAGCGTCGGACGGGCCCGGCGCCAGCCGGTTTGGGCCGCCCAGCGATCTGCACGATGGATAATTGTCCAGAGTGTTCGGACTTGGCCTCGGTGTAAGGCCACTCGATCATTCTGGTATCGCGCCGCCAAGGCGCGCTTGAGTTCTGCATAGGGCGCGTGCTCTTGGGCGTGGGCACGCATGTAATCCCGGAACAGCAAGGACCATTGCTCGCTCCAGCTTCCGCGCCCGCGCACATGAACATGCGTACGCTCGTTGCCTGGCGCCTCTCGGAAATAGCGCTTGGTCAGGTCAGCATTCGATGGTCGCCACACGTATCCAATGGCCGTCATCCTCTCCCTCAGGACTTCGACGGATTGCAGATCGGCCACCGAAATTTGAATGTCGATGATCGGCTTTGCCGCCAGACCTCGGATCGCCGTCGAGCCAATGTGGTCGATGCGCATAGCGCGCGCGTCCAACACGCTTCGGATGAGCTTTGCCTTGACGGCGAACTGAGTTGGCCATTCGGGACACCAGGCGCAGATTTCAATCGGTTGCATGGTCTTTGTCGGCGCTGTGTTTATTGGCGTTGAGAGATCAAGCTCCTGCAGGGCTCTATGCTGGCGGATTGACTCCGGCTGGTTTGGAGACGACGGCGTAAATAGGTTCGTCGTCCGCAATCGGCAAGCCGGCCAAGGCCGCGGTCCAACGGAGGCCGATCATCTCGCAAGAATGCACAGCGCTTGGTTGTGATTTCGCGCACAAGTCTCTAAATGTGCCCAAGCTCAAACTTCTGCTCCCGAAGGCTCCTTGAACAGGATCGCGCTAATGAAGCTGGTGACCGGTAACTCCAACCGCGCCCTTGCCGAAGCCATTGCCAACCACTTAGATCTTTCCCTCACAGATTGTACGGTCAAGCGCTTCGCCGACCAGGAAATCCACGTTCAACTTCATGAAAATGTACGCGGGGAGGACGTCTATGTTCTCCAGTCGACAAGTGCCCCCGCCGACGGCAATCTTATGGAGTTGCTTCTCCTGGCCGATACGCTGCGCCGCTCATCCGCTCGCCGTATCACCGCCGTTATCCCTTACTTCGGCTATGCCCGTCAGGATCGCCGTGCCACTGGCCGTACACCGATCTCGGCGAAGTTGGTAGCCAATATGATTGCCGCTGCAGGCGTCAACCGCGTGATAACGCTCGATCTCCACACTGACCAGATACAGGGGTTTTTCGATATCCCCACCGATAATCTTTATTCAGCACCCGTGATGACCCGTGACATTGAGCAGCACTACGACATCGAGAACTTAATGGTCGTTTCGCCTGATGTGGGCGGCGTGGCGCGCGCTCGTGCCATCGCCAAGCGCATTGGTACCGATCTTGCGATCGTCGACAAACGGCGACCCCGTGCTGGCGTGTCCGAAGTGATGAACATTATTGGCGATGTTTCCGGGAAGAGATGTCTTCTGGTCGACGACATCGTAGATAGCGGCGGCACGTTGATCAACGCGGCTGAAGCGTTGTTGATGTCTGGCGCCAAGGACGTTTCGGCCTATATCACCCATGGCGTTCTTTCCGAAGGTGCCTGCGAACGCATTGGTGCCAGCCAGCTCAAGGAATTGGTCGTGATCGACTCCATTCACGAAACCGAAGCGCAACGTGAGACCCCCAACATCAGACGCATCACCATCGCGCCGTTGATAGGCGAAGCGCTAGCTCGCACGGCGAGAGAGCAAAGCGTTTCAAGCCTTTTCAACTAAGCCGACACAAGCCGCGACGACCCCGCGACTGAGGATCGCCCCTCCACAAGGGCATCTTCGAAGGAACGTGGCAGCGGAAGCTACCAGCAGGTTTGCTTCGTGATGATCGCGCAAATGAAAACGCCCCCGTCTTGCGACGGGCCGTTGTGTTTTCTAACACCGCCGGCCGCTTTGTTGATCGTAGCGGGCGCCACCCGAGCCTTTCAATCCGCGACAGTCCATTGCGGGTTCCAGGCGATCTCCCAAAGGTGGCCGTCGGGATCCTGGAAGTAGCCGGAATAGCCGCCCCAGAAGCGGTCGTGTGGGCGATCGGTGATGGTCGCGCCGGCGTCTTCGGCCTGTTTCATGACCACATCGACCTCCTCCTTTGATTTGACGATGTGCCCGATCGACACTGCGCCGAGCCGCGTCTGCGTCGCGGTTATTTTTGCATCTTTGGCAAGTGACGGCGCGGGATAGAGCGCCAGTATCAGGTCGTCGCCCATATGGAAGAAGACCACTGCGCCGTCTTCGAACTCCCGGCCGATAATTCCTTTCGTCGGCAGCTCCATGCCGTCGCGATAGAAGGCCAGAGACTTTTCGAGATCGTTTACCGCGAGCGTAAGGACTTTCAACCGTGGTTTCATGTCCGCCTCCTGATCTGAAAACGGAGAGACGCTGCCAGATGGGCCGCGCTGCTTCCAATACATTATAACGGAGGACGCCTGCTTTTTGAGCGGTAGTAATGGCGGTCGGCGTGACGGCCGAGCCCATGCACGAAGGTAGCACTGCCCCTGCTACCGGTCCCGGTTGGTCTTGGCGGGTTTGCATAAGCGAAAACGGCCCCGTCTTGCGACGGGGCCGTTTCTTTATCATATGCCAGCGCCGCTTAGCTGAAGCGGCCGGCGGCGTGGGCGAGCATCGTGTAGACCTTGCCGGTATCCGACGTCAGATAGGTCTGGGTGATGCGCTTGTCCGGATCGTTGCGGGCAACATCGGCGAGCAGCTTCTCGAAGTCGGCGATGTAGCGGTCGACGGCAGTGCGGAACTCCGGTTCGCGATCATACTTGCGCTTGATCTCGTCGAAGGTCTGCTGACCCTTCAGCGTATAGAGGCGACGGGTGAAGACGTCGCGCTCGCCGCGCTGGTAACGGCGCCACAGTTCGACCGAGGCATCGTGATCGATGGCGCGGGCGATGTCGACCGAGAGCGAGTTCAGCGACTCGACGACGTGGCGCGGGTTGCGGCTGTCGCCGGTACGCGCCGCAGGCTGTGCTTCGGCCGGGCGCTGTGGCGTCGGCGAGGGGGCCTCTTCGCGCGATGCCGCACGCAGCAGATCGCGCATCCAGCCACCACCTTCTGCAACCTCGCTGGTCACCGCCTGCGACGGAGCGGGCTGGCGAACGGCCGGCTGTTCGATGCCGAGGCTGCCGCGCAGCGCCGGGGCCGGTTCCTGCCGGCGCGGCTGCTCGATCGGCTGCTGCACCACGGGCTGCTGGGCTACGGGCGGTTGGGCTACGGGTTGCTGGGCAACAGGCTGCGGCTGGACGACCGGCTGCGGCGCCGGCTGCTGCTGCACCGGACGAGCGACCGGAGCGGCGGCAGGCTGCTGACGCAGCGGCTGGGCGACCTCGAGCTGCGTCGAGGACTTGCCGATGATGTCGGACAGTTCCTGCAGCGCCTTGATCTGTTCGCCCACGGCGCGACGCATGACCGCCGCATTTTCCTTGGCCTCTTCCGGCAGGTCGAAGGCACCGCGCTTCAGTTCTTCGCGGGTCATATCGAGTTCCTTGCGGATCTCGCCGGCCGAGCGACGGATTTCGTCGGTCGCACCGCTGAAGCGGCCGATGGCCTCGTCGATCGCGACGCGAACCGCTTCGCGCAGTTGCCCTGCGACGCCGTCGGACTTCTTGCCGCTTTCGGCGAGCATGCGCTCGATGTCGGACACCGAGGCTGCGACGCTGCCGCGCAGACGCGAGGCGACTTCCTTGGAGCGCTCCTCGGCATTGGCAAATGCGCCTTCGATCGATGCACCGGCATCCTCGCCGACCTTGGCGATCGCCTGGCGCAGCGCTTCGGAGGCGCCGAGCGCACGGCCCTCGACCGAGGAGAGCGTCTTGTTGACGTCGGCAAACGAGGTCTCGACGCCGGAGCGGAGCGTGTCGGCGATCTGGCGCGAGCGCTCCTCGGCTCGGCTGAAGACCTGCTCGACCGAGGCGCCTGCTTCGTCGCCGGCCTGGGCCAGCGTGTTTCGCATCGCTTCGGCTGCTTCGGCTGCGCGCTGTTCGGCGCTGGTCAGCAGGCGGCCAACATCCGAGAAGGACTGCTGGATGCCGCTGCGCAGGTTGCCGGCGACAAGGCCCGAGCGTTCTTCGGCCCGCTGGAAGGCGCCATCGACGAAGCCTTCGAGCGCACGCATCGTCCGTTCGATCTCTTCCGAGCGCTGAACGAGCCCGACCGACAGGGTGCGCAATGCATCCTGGCGTTCTTCGAGCGTGCTGACGAGGTTCGACTGGGCGGCGCCGAGCAGGTCGGACGCCTGGCCGAGCACCTTCGAATGGTCCTCGAAGCGGCCGACGATGCCGCCGATCTTCGACAGGGTGGAGGCGGAAATGTCGGACAGCTTGTCGACCTTGCCTTCGATGAGGCGGGTCGAGGTCGAGAGCATGTCGGAGGCCTGACGGGTCGATTCCGACACGCGGGCTATCGTCGATTCCAGACGCTGGTCCATTTCGCCGAGGTTGTTGCTTGCCTGGTCGATGACCGTGGCGATCGCAGCGTTGTTGTTGGCGAGCTGGTCGATCAGGCCCATGGCGGTCGACTGCAGACGGTTCTCGACCATCTTCATCGCCTTCGCCGTTTCCTCGGCGCGGTGCGAGATCGCGTTCAGCGTTTCACCCGCGCGCTCGGCAATGGCATTGACCAGGGCTGCATTTTCCGCGCGCAGGCGATCGGCGCTTTCCTGGGTCACGGCGGCGATGCGTTCGGCGGCCTCGCGGCCAGTGGCGGCATATTGGTCGATGACCGGGCGGGCCTGCTCGTCGATCAGGCGCGACAGCTCCAGCGAGCGGCCGGCGAGCATCGAGTTGAGCTCGCGGGTGCGGTCGTCGAGTGTGTTGCGGATCGCTTCGCCGCGCGCTTCCAGTGCCTTCTCGGTGTTGGCAAGGCCCTGGTGGATGTTGTCGGCGTGGCTGGCGATCTGGCTGTGCGTGGCAGCAAGCCGTGCCGTTGCCGTATCGGCCGCGTCGGCGATCGACCGGGCAAGATCGGCGTGACGCGCTGCGCTGGCAGCAGCCTTCTGCTCGATCGTATTGGCAAGGTCCGCATGGCGGGCGGCGGTTGCCGCTGCCGTCTGGTCGATCGTGTTGGCGAACTCAGCCTGACGGGCCGCGAGCGCCGAAGCGAAGTCGTCGCCGGCCCTGGAGAGGAGTTCGGCCGAGCGTGCCGCTTCCGCGTCGATCTCCCGGGCAACGTCGCTGACGGCGCCACGAAGGGTGGTGGCGAGGCCAGCAGCCTTGTCCTCAATGCGGATGGCTTCTGCGCCGAGTTCCTGAGCGACATCGCCGACAACGCCGCGAAGTGTGGTGACGAGGCCGGCAGCCTGGTCCTCGATGCGAGCGGTTTCTGCATCGAACTCCTGGGCCACGTTGCCGACAGCGCCGCGAAGCGTGGTGACGAGGCTGGCGGCCTGGTCCTCGATGCGGACGGCTTCTGCATCGAACTCCTTGGCCACGTTGCCGACTGCGCCGCGAAGCGTTGTGATGAGGCCGGAAGCCTTGTCCTCGATGCGGACGGTCTCTGCATCGAACTCCTGAGCCACGTCGCCGACTGCGCTGCGCAGATTGCTGACGAGATCGGTGGTCTTGCCTTCGAGGCGGGAGGCTTCCGCGTCCAGATCCTGCGTCGCTTCGCTGACCGCACCACGCAGGCTGCTGACGAGAACGGCAGCCTTGCCTTCGATTGTCCGGTTGACGTTTTCAAGGCCGATGTTCAGGGCACGATCCATGGTGCCGAGGCGTTCGGCGATGCGTTCCGCACCAGCCTCGATGGCGCCGGAGATCCGGCTTGCCGCCGTCTCGCTCATGCGATCGATGTCGCCCGCCCGGTCGCCGAGGCTGTCGGCGATGCGCTGGCCGGCGCCGTCGACGACCTCGTTGACGCTGCCGACGCTGTCACGGACGCGTTCTTCAAGCGAGCTGAGGCTGACTTCCAGGCGGAGGCCGGTATCGTCGACCAGGGCGTTGACGTCGTTGACGCTGCCGCGGATGCGGTCCTGCAGGGCGCCGAGGCTGTTTTCGATGAGGGTGCCGGTATCGCCGACAACCGAACCGACGCTGGTGACGCTGCCGCGGATCCGATCTTCCAGCGCACTGAGGCCGCCTTCGACACGGGCAGCGGCATCGTCGACGACGGAGCCGACATTGGCAACGCTGCCACGGATGCGGTTTTCAAGCGCGCCGAGGTTGCTTTCGATGCGGGCGCCGGTGTCGTCGACGACCGTGCCGACATTGCCGACGGTGTTGCGAATGCGATCTTCGAGCACACCGACGCGGGTTTCGATATGCATGCCCGTTTCATCGACGATCGAGCCGATGTTGCCCGCGCTTTCGCGCATGCGCTCCTCAAGGGAGCCAAGGCTCGTCTCGATGCGCAGGCCGGTATCGTCGAGGCGGTCGTTGATGCCGTTGATCGACATGTCGACGCGGTTGGTGAGGCTGTCGGCCGCGAGGCTGATCTGGTTGGCGGTCTCGGCCAGCCGGTCTGCGATGTGCCCCGTCGTCGAACGCATGCGCGTGTCGAGCGTTTCGCCGCTGCGGTCGATGACGCCGGCAAGCGCGGACTGGCGCTCTTCCAGCGACATTTCCAGCATGCTGGCGCTGGTGGCGAGCGTGGTGGCGATAGCGGTCGACTGATCGGCCAGCATGCCTTCGAGCTGATCGCGACCCTGGCCGACGGCGAGATTGATCGCGTTGATCCGGTCGTCGAGCGTGGCGCGGATCTGTTCGTGCGTCGACGACAGCGTATCGCGCAGATGCTCGGCGCGGCCGCTCAGCGTCTGCTCGATTTCGGCTGCCTTGCCGGCGAGCGAGGCGGTCGCCTCGGTCGTGCGTGCGGTCAGGGCATCGGCGATGTGAGCGCTGGTCTCGGTCAGCGTGTCGGAAATCTTGCCGACGCGGCCACTGAGATCCTCGGCGATGCGGGCGCTCGTCTGGGTGAGGGTATCGGAAATCAGGCTGACGCGGCCGCCGAGGTTTTCTGCGATCGAATTGACGCTCTCGGAGAGCTTCTGCTCGATATCGCCGACGCGGTCGGTCATGGTTTCGGCGACGGCCGTTGCGCGGAACGTCAGGCTGTCGGCCACGTCTTCGGCGTGGCGGCTCAGCGTGTTGGCCATTTCATTGGCGCGCGACGACATCGTCGAGGTAATGGCGGCGGCACGTTCGGCGAGGACGCCATCGAGGGCCGACGTCTGGGTCGTGAGCGCTTCGGAGATCGCTTCGCCACGCTCGGACAGAACGCGCTCCAGCCGGTCGGCCGTGCCGCTGACGGCGTTGTCGATCGAGTCTGCGCCCATGGACAGAATGGTCGAAAGGGTGAGCGTGCGCTCGGAGAGCGTGTTGTCCAGGCGGTGCTGGCTGGCAGCGATCGCGCTGGTGATTTCGTCGGTCGAGCCGCTGAGCGTCTGTTCGATGCGGGCATGGGCGGCGTGCAGGCCGTCGACGAAGGCGGCGGTGCGGGTGTCGAGCCCCTCGGTCAGGCGCTGTTCGCTGGTGGTGAGCGCGCTTGCAAGGGCGTCGGCGCGCTGGCCGAAGCCGCTTTCGATGCGCTCCTGCGCCTGGGAGAGCGCGCCCATGAGGCCGCTGGTCTTCTCGGAAAGGACGCTGTCGATGCGGCTGTGCGCATCGCCGACCAGGTTGCCGAGCTCCGAGGTCCGGCTGGTGATCGTTTCCTCGATGAAGTCCTGGGTCGCGCCGAGCGTCGCGGCCAGCGTCAACGACTGGTCGGAGAGGGCGGAGCCGATCTTCTCGATGCTGCTGTCGAGCGCGCCGCCGATCGCTTCCGATCCGCCGGAGACGGTCTCGTTGATGCGGTGCAGGCTTTCCATGAGCTTGGTGTCGAGCATGCTTGCGCGCTTGTCGAAGGCCGAGGCAAACTCGTGGAAGCGCTCGTCGAAGGCGGTCGCGAGCTGGCCGACGGTGGTCTGCAGCTTTTCTTCGAAGAAGCCGCCGCGCAGGTCAAGATCCATGATCGCATCGTCGGCGCTGGAACGCAGGCTCTGACGGAAGCTTGCGCCTTTCTCGTCGAGCGTGGCGTTGAGCGAGGCGAGGACATGATCGAGGCCGCCGGTGATCGCCTGCTGGCCGACGCTGAGACTTTCGTTCAGGTCACGCGTGCGGGCGATCAGCGTCTCGTTGAGCTGGCGTGCGCGGTCGTTCAATGCCGCGTTCAGCCTTTCGGTGCTGGCGTCGAGCGAGGAGGCGCGCGTTTCGAACTGGCTGAGCAGGTCGTCGCCGCGCTTCGTCAGCGTCTCGCTCAACTGGTCGAGCCGGGTATCGAATTCGGTGCTGAGGCCAAGGCCGGCCGCCGTCAGCCCGGAAAGCAGCGCATCCGTGCGGGATGACAGCATGGTGCCGATCGACTGCAGGGCGGTGTCCGACTTTTCGCTAAGGGCTGCGGCGCGCGTGTCGATCAGCGAGGCGAAGGCTTCGCCCGAAATCGCGATGCGCGAGGCGATGTCATCGCTCGCCTGTTCCAGGTCATCCTTCAGCTTGCCGTGGGCGCCGGATATCGCCGAACGGATACGCTCCGAATGACCGATGATCGCTTCGCGCTCGAGGCCGAGTTCTTGGACCAGCGTGCGGACGCGCAGTTCGTTTTCGCTATAGCTGCGCTCAAGCGCGTTGACTTCGGAATGAACAAGCGTTTCGAGTTCGGTGGCGCGCGCGATGGTGCGCTCGATACCCTCGTTCATCGCCGAGACTTCGCGGCGAACGGCCTGGCCGACAGTCATGACGCGATCGGCTGCGGCCGTTTCGGGCTCGGCAAGGCGCAGCGCGACCTCAGCCATGGAGCGGGCTGCGTTGCGCAATTCCTGCGCACGGGCGATCATGATGGCGAAGGAGAAGAAAAGCATGACCGGCAGCAGGATGCCGATCGCAACGCCAATGGCGCCGGGCGTCGCAGCCAGATCGCTCAGGGAGCGGATCTGCCAGATCTGCGGGCCATAGAGCAGGTTGGCAATGCCGAGGCCGGCGATGGCCCAGATGATCGACACCAGCGCGGCAACCCGGATCGCGGCGCGATTGGAGCGCACGTCGAGTGCGCGCAGCATCGCAGCCGGCGAACGGCGCCCATCGTCGTTGGCGGCGGAAAGGGAAGGGGATTTGGGCGCAGGTTCCGGGGCGAGCGTCTTGGCGGCTTCGGCAGCACGCGCCGCGCGGGATGGCTCCGGTTGAGTCTTTGCTCTTTTATTCTGATCGGGCGCGGGCGCCTGATTGCCGGGCTGAGACACATTTTCCTCCGGATCATCCAAGGAAGTCTTGTCGTTCGGGCTCGAGTTAAGCTCGTCGAAATCGATCGTCAGGGCAGCTTCCAAAGCCTGGAAGGCCTTCTCGTCGATTGACTCATTGCTCTTTTTCGTCGCCATAGGGATACGCCTCATTACCTTTTGCCAGCGACAAAGCTGCCAGCGCTCGCGCACAACGGGCGGGCCGGCTTCTTCCTCGCGGGCTGTGACGGCAAGATACGCGCATCGGATCTACGCAATACCCTACTGATCACACACTGCATTGCCTCGACGGATAGTCACATTTGTGGCCGAAAGGGACCACGAGTTGAGCTTATCCACCGGAACGGTTGCCATTTTCGTACGCAGGCAAGTTCCTAAGCGTATCGTAGTGACACATTAGCTGGGTTCTTACAATTATGAGCGCTCGGGCTTGATTAAAATCCTAATGAAATCTTAATGTGATAACGGTGCCAAAGCCAGAAAATACAAGGAAATCAGACGGTTTAACAGCCGTTAACCATTTCCCCAGATTCCTGCCCATATTGCGCCCCGATTTAAGCTGATAGCAGCCCGCACACGCAAAGGATGTGTATCTGAGTTTGCGCGTGTAGGTGTGGGCGATATGGCGACACCGAAACAAGACCAACATACAATAAACAATAGGGAATTTGGCTCATGGCGGCCCTCAGGATTGCCTTCGAAGCTCCGGACACCCCGGGAAACTCTGCAGCTACCGGCAAGAAGCCGATCGACTTCGCCCACCTTGCGGCACAGACGATGGGTGACAAGGCTTTGGAAATCGAAGTGCTGCAACTCTTCGCGCGCCAGGCGCGCCAGGTCATGAAAGAGATCGTCGAGGGAGAGAGCACGCTTCGCGCTCAGGCTGCCCACCGGCTGAAGGGCGCTGCACTTGCAGTCGGCGCCGTCGACGTTGCCAGCATTGCCGGCGCGATCGAGCAAAACCCGGCAGACGCATCGCTCTCCGACACGCTTTCGGCCGCTGTGCTCGAGGCCGAGCTCTTCATATTGAAGCTCAGCCGCTAAATCGCGGCCCGACGGCGCCGGAAACGGCCAACGCTTTCCCGCCGTCCCACATTTCAAGATAGTGGCCTCGCGCTTGCTGTGCGCGAGGCACGCAGCGATTGCCGTTGTTGACTGGCCGGCGGATTTGTTGGAAGAACTTCCACTGAATTTGCGCCCGAGCGGCGTGCGTTCTGAACAGGCTTTGCGCCTTGCCAGTCCCAGCAGTTCATTCCGGAAAGAGACATGACAAAACTTACGATCGTTGCCTTTGATGGCGCGCGCCATGAACTTGATGTCGAAAACGGCTCGACGGTCATGGAAAATGCCGTTCGCAATTCGGTTCCCGGCATCGAAGCCGAATGCGGCGGAGCCTGCGCCTGTGCGACCTGTCATGTCTATGTCGACGACGCCTGGTCGGCTGCGGTCGGCGCTCCGGAAGCCATGGAAGAAGACATGCTGGACTTTGCCTACGATGTCCGGCCGACGTCGCGGCTTTCCTGTCAGATCAAGATGAGCGACGCACTCGACGGTCTCGTCGTGCATGTGCCGGAGCGCCAGGCCTAAAGCGCGCCGCGAGTTCTCAAATTCGCTCCTTGCGCCTTAAGTTATTGGTATTTCGCATGTCGTTGTCGCAGAACCGCTGCACGGTTTTTTGCGCGACATGCTCAGGCACCCTCCAATTCGTAGCTGACCCATAAAAAAAGCGCCTCGCCAGTCGTTGGACAAGCGAGGCGAGGAGGGCGCATCGCTGACAGATGAGGGAGGGGACATCTGCAGCACCAAGACACGCCAGGAGAACCCACTTTGGCCTCGCTGTTCAATTTCTTCTTTTTAATATTGAACAACGCCGCCTAAACTAAAGTAATGGCAACATTTAAGCTCTTCGCACAACTACTGCGCCGCGCTTAACCCGCTCATTCGGCGGAGGCTAGTCTTGACCCTGGCCCCTCGCTCTATGGTTTCAATATAGATGAGTCGGCGGCTGCCAGCCATCGTTATATTTCACCAATAAAATACTGTGGGTATTGGCGCTGAAATCGCGCCGAGCCGGACTATAGTCAGGCTCTTCTTCAGGGTATGGCCCCCGCTACCTATTGTTGCGTTTTCTTCAGCGCTTCGAGCCGGTATTGCAGGAGCCGGATCATGCGTTTGTCGAAATTGGCGGCTTCGGTGCGATCGAAGCGCGCCTGATCCTTGTCGTGCGCTTCGATCGCCGTGATGCTGACCCGCGCGACGCTTGCCTGCATGCGTTCGCAATCCGCTTCCGGCTTCAGGGCGAGGAACATCTTTTCCATGCGGCGGGCGTGGTTGCGGGCAATTTCAGCGTGCCGCTCCTCATGGCGCTTGATGTCGCTCGAGAGTGTGTCCCAGACCAGAGCCAGGTCACGACCGGCCTGACGGCGGTATTTCCAGCGCGGCAGGATGATGCGGGTGCTGAGCGTTACGCGCGCCGAGCCGACCGCGCAGCGGCCGCCACGGTTGACGTAGGTGATGGAGCCGCCGAACTTTATCCGGGTGGCGCCCGGGTGGCGCGCGCCGGTGGATTTCATCATCGGGCCGCCGGCAGAAAGCGCCTTGTCGAGTTCCTCCGCAGTCCGTCCACCGATCGTGAAATAGGAAAAGCTCTTGTTGATCACGGTTTCGCCCGACGCAGCGCTCAAGGGGGCGGCGACCAGGAGAGCGAGGAGGGCGGCTTTGAACGGGACGCGTACTCGGGACATCAATGCGTGGTTCTCTTCAGTTGAACTTCGATCAAGCTTGGGGCATAGCCACGACCGGCGCAACAGCAAATCGAGGGCTCTCGGCCGAATGCGGATCGTGAGGGAAAATGACTTACAATCCATTTCAGAAAATTAGCTGGAAGCTGGCGCATGGGCGCAGCCTGGAACTCGGGCCGCGTGGCGTTTTGATGGCGATCGTCAATGTTACCCCGGATTCTTTTTCCGATGGCGGACGTTTCATCGATGCTGTTGCAGCGGCGGCGCAGGGCGTGCGGTGCCTTGAGGAGGGCGCATTGATCCTCGATATCGGCGGTGAATCGACCCGGCCGGATGCGGCGACAGTGAGCGCCGAGGAGGAGCAGGCGCGCATCCTGCCGGTGATCTCCGCGCTCAGCCGCGACACCGATGCACTGATCTCCGTCGATACCTACCGCGCTTCGACGGCGCGGCTGGCGGTCGAGGCAGGCGCGCACATCGTCAATGACGTGCACGGCCTGCAGCGCGAGCCGGACATCGCGACCGTTGCCGCGGATACCGGAGCAGGGCTCTGCATCATGCATACGGGCCGCGACCGGCAAAAGCTCGCCGACGTGATCGACGATCAGTTCCATTTCCTCGAACGATCCCTCGAAATCGCCGAAGCCGCCGGTGTCACGCGCGACCATATCGTCTTGGATCCGGGCTTCGGCTTTGCCAAGGATACGGATGAAAACCTCGAACTCATGGCGCGATTTGCCGAGTTGCACCGTTTCGAGCTTCCGTTCCTGGTCGGAACGTCCCGGAAGCGCTTCGTTGGGGCGGTGAGCGGCCGCGAGGCGGGCGACAGGGATGTGGCGACGGCGGCGACCACCGCGCTGCTGCGTGCTGCCGGCGCCTCGATTTTCCGCGTACACGATGTCGCAAACAGCAGGGATGCGCTGGCCATGGCCGATGCTATGCTCAAGGCCAGGGCGGAATGAGGAAAAGCGCGTGCGGCTCTTTTCCCGCATCCGACTGCAACTGACCAGAATCGATCACGTCATGAATTAGGTCGGCCTGACCCAATATCAGCGTGATCCCAGAAAAGCCGACGGGACGGAGAAGCATGAGCCCGACTTACACAATCACTCTCAAGAACTGTGCCTTCTTCGCGCGCCATGGCGTCTTCGACGAAGAAGAGCTCCTCGGGCAGCGCTTTTTTGTGGATGCCGAGCTCGAAGTCGAGCAGGGAACGGCGCTCGTCGATGATTCGATCGAAGACACCGTCCATTATGGCATTGCCTTTCAGGAGATCGAGCGCATCGTCACGGGGCGCCGCCGTTACCTGATCGAGGCTCTGGCGCTGGAAGTCGCCAAGACGCTCTGTGTGCGATTTCCGCAGATCAAGCGCGCCAAGGTCTCGATCCGCAAGCCGAACGCGCCCGTGCCCGGCGTGCTTGACTATGTCGAAGTGACGGTCGAGCATGTCGTCTGAGGCGGGCTGGCGGGTCGCCACACTCGGCCTCGGCGGCAACCTCGGCGATCCGCGCAAGGCGATGGCCGAGGCGCTGCGGGCTCTCGATGCGCGCGACGACTGCGTCGTCGAGGCTGTGTCGCGGCTCTATCGCACACCACCGTGGGGAAAGACCGATCAGGCCTGGTTCTTCAACGCCTGTGCTCAGGTCAGGACGACTTTGAAGCCCGAGGCTTTGCTCGATACGTGTCTCGACATCGAACGTTCGATGAAGCGGGTGCGTGACGAGCGCTGGGGACCGCGCACGCTGGATATCGACGTTCTGACCTATGAAGAGGTGGCCCAGGCTGAAACACGGCTGGAACTGCCGCACCCGAGAATGACGGACCGGGGCTTCGTGCTGATGCCGCTTGCCGACATCGCCGCCGATTTGCCGGTGCGCGGGCGCACGGTCGGCGACTGGTTGGGTGGGGCGGATGTAGCAGGCATAGAGGTTGCCGATGGCGACATGACCTGGTGGCGCGCAGACACCTGACCTCTCCCATCAAGTCGATGAGACCTTTTTAAAACGATAAAGCCCCGGCAAATACTGCCGGGGCTTTATTGTTTGACTGTGCTTTGGAGTTACTTGATCGAGCCGACGGCAATCGCATCGAGCTGGCGGTTGAGGCTGACGCCGATGACCGGAACCATCGTCTCCTCGACCTTGACCGAAATGGTGATGTTCATCGTCTGATCGTCCTGAAGGCGGGCGATCATGGCGCCGTTCAGCTTCTTGCGGTTGATGCCGACGACGACCTTGTCCTTGGCGACATTGCCGGAAACGACATCGAGGCCCTTGCCTTCGGCGCCGTCGAGGAACTTGCCGCTGTAGCTGTTGCCCTTGCGGGTGATCACCGCCGACATCGGCTGCTTGAACACGCCGACGCGGCAGAAGCCGTCGAGCTTGATGCCCGTGTCGTCACCGGCAACCGGTTCGCCGGAGAGATCGCAGGTGAACTTGGTACCCTTGTACTTGCCAGCGACGATCTCGCCCGGGCCTTTCCACTGGCCGGCAACCTTCTCGAAGAAGGCCTTGTCCTTGGCGCCGGAAAGGGCTGGCGTCGCAACGCCGACGGTAGCCGCAAGCGCGATGGCGGCAGTGCCGCGAGCGATCAAAGAGGGGCGCGAGAACATAAACGATCCTTGATGGGTCAACGTCCGAAACTGGAAGCCACATTTGCGCGCAAATGGTTAACGGACGGTTTCCGGGCGCCTGATGTTGTGGCTTCTTTGTGGCCGTCGGGGCGATTGTTCACAGGGTCTCCGGCGTGTCGGAGCCACCGGCCGGAAGTGCTCTGCCGGACGCAGCGGACGCGTGTGAAACTTGTCCCGACCGCCCTACGTATAGTCATGGGAAACGGGAGATTTCCCATGAACACGACGGAATATGATCCCCAGACGATCACGACACGCGCGCAGGCAAGACTGACGATCCGGCGGCACCGACTTGTCACGCGTCTTACCCATTGGACGTGGGCGGTGGCCCTGTTCTTGCTGCTGCTCAGCGGCCTGCAAATCTTCAACGCGCATCCGGCGCTCTATATTGGCCAGCAATCCGGCTTCGCCTTCGACAACGGCGTCTTTTCAATCCAGCCGAGTCGCGACCGGAATGGCGAGGTCCGGGGTATAACGACCGTGTTGGGGCGAAACTTCGATACCACCGGCGTCCTCGGCGTCAGCGGGGCCAAGCAGGTACGCGCCTACAGGGCCTTTCCCGCCTGGCTGACCGTGCCATCTTACCAGGACCTTGCTACGGGACGGGTCGTGCATTTCTTCTTCGCCTGGGTCTTTGCGACGGTCTACGCCATCTGGTTCATGGCAAGCGTGATCAATGGGCACCTGAGGCGCGATATCCTTCCCGGCTGGGGCGATATCCGCGCGTTGCCGCACACCTTGACCGAGCACATTCGCTTTCACTTCGACCACGATGGGCGCTACAACAGCTTGCAGAAACTCTCCTACGCGCTTGTTCTCCTGTTGTTTTTCCCGCTGATGATCCTGACGGGCCTGACGATGTCACCGGGCATGAACGCTGCCTGGCCGTGGCTGCTCGACCTCTTCGGCGGGAGGCAGACGGCCCGCACGATCCACTTCGTCGTTATGCTCCTTCTCGTCGGGTTCTTCGTCGTGCACCTGTTCATGGTGTTTGCCGCCGGGCCGATCAACGAGATGCGGTCGATGATTACCGGCCGCTACCGTCTCGACGATCGACACAAGGGAGGGAATGCGAGATGACGCGCTTGTTCGTCAGTCGCCGTCGTTTCATGGGCATCGCCGGGGTGGCTGCATCCACCGTTCCGCTTGCCGGCTGCGATATGCTCGATGGGTTGCTTGCGGGCGACGATCCGGTGCGTGGCTTTCTCGCATCGGCCAACACACTGACCTACCGGTTGCAGCGACTTTTGATCCCCGTGGATCGGCTCGCACCGGAGTTCTCGGAAAGCGAGATCCGTCAGGGGCAGCGGCCGAACGGCTCGACGGACCCGACCGACCCGGCTTATCTCGCGCTGAAGGACGCGGAGTTTGCTGCCTATCGGCTCAATGTCTCGGGGCTCGTGGAGCGACCGATGCAACTGACGCTCGACGAACTCCGCAACATGCCGTCACGCACGCAGATCACACGGCATGACTGCGTCGAAGGTTGGAGTTGCGTCGCCAAGTGGACGGGCGTGCCGCTGGCCCGAGTGCTGGATGAGGCAGGCGTGAAGAGCGACGCACGTTACGTTGTCTTCCATTGCTTCGACAGCATGTCGCTCGGGCTTGCGGGCTCGGCAGCCTACTATGAATCGATCGACATGATCGACGCCCGCCATCCGCAGACGATTCTGGCCCATGGCCTGAATGGAACGCTGCTTCCAGTCGCCAACGGCGCGCCGTTGCGTGTGCGCATCGAACGCCAGCTCGGCTACAAGATGGCGAAGTACATCCGGGCGATCGAAGTGGTCTCCGATCTCTCGAAGATTGGCGGAGGACGCGGCGGCTATTGGGAAGATCTCGGCTACGACTGGTATGCCGGTATCTAGAGCGCCGTGCGTTCAGATGAACGCACTAACGCCGCTCTGGCACTTTGTTTCTGGAGCATCTTTCCGCGTTTCTGGAGCATCTTTCCGCTTTCACGTGATTCGACTTGAAAGCGGGATGCTCCAGTGCCAACCGAACATGCCCTATTTCTCGCCGCCTTCGCTGCCGGCGCGCCCGGCACCCGGACTTAAGTCGGCCAGAAAATCGCCGATACCAGGGCGTTTCAACGCGCGGAACGGCATAGGACGGCAGAGGTCCATCGCCGCGATGCCGATACGCGCTGTCATCAGGCCGTTGATCACGCCTTCGCCAAGACGCGCCGAGAGCTTCGAGGCGAGGCCGTGACCAAGCACCTGCTGGATGAGGCTGTCACCGGCGGCGATCGAGCCGGTAACGGCAAGATGGGCGATGACGTCGCGCATCAGCCTCAGCAGACCGAGCGTGCCGGGGCGGCCGCCGTAGAGTTCGGCCATGGAGCGGATCAGGCGGGCGGATTCATAGAGCACATAACCGAGGTCGACCAAGGCACGCGGGCTGACGGCTGTGACGATCGATACGCGCTTCGAGGCGGCAAGAATGAGGCGGCGGGCCTCGCGGTCGAGCGGGCTCAGGAGTTCGCGTTCGGTGAGTTCGATCAGATGCGGCCCATCGATGATCTCGCCCTCGGTTTCCTTCAGCCGCGTGCGGCCGCGTGCCGTTCGTGGATTGCTGGCCAGCAGATGGACGAGCTTCGTCTGCGCCGACCGCGCGCGCTTGGTGTTGCCCGAGGTCGCTGCAGCCTCCGTTTCCGATTTCAGCTTCTGGATGGCGGTAAGCTGCATCATCCCGGAGAGCTCGCGGGCAACGACGATCAGCAGCGCCAGCAGTCCGATCGCGACGACGGCAAGGGCGGTGTAACCGAGCCAATCGGCGCGGGTGAAGAGATCGCGCAGCAGGCGGTCGACCCAAAGGCCGGCGGCCAGCGAGAGAATGATGCCGAGAGCGCCGATCGCGATCTTGCCGACCGACAGGCGACGCTTGCGCGGGCTTGCTTCCGGCAACGCGAGCGCCTCGACCGCCAGCGTGGTCTCGCGGAACGGATCTTCCGCATCCGGCGTCAGCACCACATTGTCATCGAAGCTCGCGGGCGAACGCGGGACGCGCGACTGTGGGGCGGCCTGGACAGGATTCTCCTCTCCAACCGAAAAGGCGCCGGGTCGGCGGCTGCGGCCGTTACTATCGTCACTCATGCGAGCCGGTCTCCGAACAGAAATTGCATGGCTCGGTCGAGACGGATATGCGGTACCGACAGTTTTAAGCCGCCGCCGGTTTCTTCGAGATGCGGCGGGCGGAAGCGGACGAAGCTGAGCTCTGGCAGAGGGTGGGCGCTTTCGACGAAGGTCGTTCCGCCCGACTGCATCTCGATCGCCTTGAAGAGCACTTCAGGATCTTCCGGCAAGTCACCGGGAAATATTGCGGTTTTCTTCTCGCCGTCAAAGATTTCGCCGTTGATCTCCTCGCCGGCGATCGGGGTGCCGACGATCACCGGCAGCGCATGGCCGTCGTGGTTGACGGTCGCTTCGCGGGTCGCCCTGACGGATGCAAGCGCCATGACCTCGAGGCCGGCGCCGCTCATGCCGATGCTCTGCGCGGCGCGATCGACCAGGCGCGCGGCGATGCGCTCCAACCGGTCGTGGCTTTCGTGATGCAGATGATCCGCCTTCGTCGCGGCGATCAGCACCTTGTCGATCCGGCGTGTCAGGAAGGAGGAGAGCCAGCTGTTGGTTCCCGGGCGGAAGCAGGCGAGCACGTCGGCAAGCGCCTGCTCGAGATCGAGCAGCGCTTCGGGGCCATTGTTGATCGCCTGGAGCGCATCGACCAGCACGATCTGGCGGTCGAGCCGTGCGAAGTGTTCGCGAAAGAACGGGCTGACCACATGCTTCTTGTAGGCCTCGTAGCGCCGCTCCATCATCGCCCAGAGCGAACCTTTCGGTGCGCGGCCATCCGGGAGATCGGGAAGCGGCGAGAAGGTGAGTGCCGGCGACCCCTCGAGATCGCCCGGCATCAGGAAGCGGCCAGGCGGGAGGGTCGAAGGAGAGCGTTCGTCCGCCTTGCAGGCCCTCAGATAGCCCGTGAAACTTTCGGCAAGCCTGCGGGCGCTCGCCTCGTCGGCAACGGCCGTCGGTCCGGCCGAAGCGGCCAGCGTCAGCCACTCCGCCGAAAAGGTGCTCCGGCTGGCGGCATGGGCGCGTGCCACGGCGTTGTTGCTGAACGCGCGGAAATCCTGTGCCAGCAGGGGCAGATCGAGCAACCACTCACCGGGGTAATCGACGATATCGAGCGACAGGCGGCCGGGAGAGAACAGCCGGTTCCAGCCGCTGGCACTCTCATAGTCGATCGTGATGCGCAGTTGCGAAATGGCGCGGGTCGAATCCGGCCAGATGCGATCGCGCACCAGGGCAGCGATGTGGTCCTCGTATTGGAAGCGCGGTACGGCATCGTCCGGCTGCGGTTGAAGCCTGACCTTCGAGACCCGCCCGGAACGCACCGGCTCGAACACCGGCAGGCGTCCGCCGTTCAGGAGATTGTGCACCAGCGACGAGATGAAAACCGTCTTGCCGGAGCGCGACAGACCGGTGACACCGAGGCGGATGGAGGGATTGACGAGGCCGGAGGCTCGGTCGGTCAGATTGTCGAGCGCAATCAGGGCGTCGTCTTTGAAGCTGGTCAGGTTGGGCGCCAAATCTTGCTCTTTCTTGCGGCGTAGTTCCGTGGGGCGTTCTGCTGGCGTCGTCCGGCAGAACTGTCGCACGCAGGCAGCCACCGCGATATAGGCAATATTTCCCCGGTCGCAACGAGGATCCGGCAATTCTTCTATTGGTTGGGCAGCAGGATCGAGACCAATGTCGCGACCGCTGCGCCATCTTTCGGCGCGACGACGGGCAGGTCGAGGATCGAAAGCCCCCCCGGCGGATAACCGTAGGCAAACGCCTCACGCGCTGCGTCGTCTCCGATCAGCCGGTGAAGCAATTGCTCGATCATCGGGTTGTGCCCGACCAGCATCAGCGAATTCAGATGCCGATGGGCGTCGATGAGATCGAAGTAGACCGTTGCCGGTCCCGAATAGAGTGCATCGATGTAACGGATATCGAGACTTTCACTGACGGTGCGAAAGAACGGTTCGGCGGTTTCGCGGCAGCGCACGGCGGTGGAACAGAGGATGCGCTCGGGGCGGATGCCGCGGTCGGCAGCCATCTGCGCGAGCCGTTCCGCATCGACATAACCGACCTCGTCCAGCGCCCGGTCGAAGTCGCGNAACGCCCAACCGGAGCGTGCGTGCCGCAGAAGGTAAAGGCGAAGGGCCTTGGGGGCGCTGTCTTGCATCGAGCGGTTTCCGGTGGCTGCCTGTCGCTTGTGGCGGCAGGGTCGAATGGTGTTGTCCGGGCACAGCTTGCGCGTCGCCCGGCAGACCTCCACCTTTTCCCTCGGGAGCCGCAAAGATCAAGCTGCCGGCTGCTTTTTTCCGGGGATCGGCAAGCTGCTGCGCTTTGCCGCGGTCGCGATCAGGCGATCCAATGACGCAAACACATCAGTGTCACTTTTCAGCGAGGACGGCCGGACGCAGCGGTACGTACAAGCAGGAATTCAAGTTCCAATGTGTAATTTTGATGAAATATTCGTCAGTTAGCCTGAATCGCGAGCAATATTAAAATACGGTTGAGTGCCTGTTCCGAGGCTTGAATCGAGGCTTCCATAGGTCTATACAGCGCCGCAATGAGATGTTCTTCAGGAGAATCGCGTTGAGTGAGAAGATCGATCTTAGTACCTTCGTCCTATCCGAGGACGATGAATTCATGAATGCCAACCACCGGGCGTATTTCCGGGCCAAGTTGAATGCTTGGAAAAATGACATCCTTCGTGAGGCACGCGAGACACTGGATCACTTGGCAGAGGAGAGCGCCAATCATCCCGATCTCGCGGACAGGGCTTCTTCCGAAACGGATCGGGCAATTGAGCTCAGAGCCCGAGACCGTCAGCGCAAGCTGATCTCCAAGATCGACGCGGCGCTGCAACGGCTCGATGAAGGCACCTACGGCTACTGCGAAGAGACCGGTGAGCCAATCGGCCTGAAGCGGCTGGACGCACGGCCAATCGCAACCCTGTCGATCGAGGCGCAAGAGCGTCACGAGCGTCGGGAAAAGGTCTACCGGGACGAATAAGATATCCGACTATCGGAACTGTCTGAAAAAAGGCGCGGCTCAAACCGCGCCTTTTTCTTTTGGACCGATTGCTTACCAAGGCTGGACCGCTTCGCGATGCTCAGCGGCGTCACCCGTGAGCGGGGAAGCTATGGCTTCCGGCCGGCCGAGATATCGGCCAGCATGCGGTTCATTTCTTCTTCGATGGTCGGTTCCTTGCGGCCGCCTTCAGCGCCGGGCGCGCCAAGCGTCGGCTCCTGACGGCCGGATGGTGCCAGGGAGCGGCTCTCCGGTGCCACCATGTTCGTGGAGGCAACGGTGCCTGGGCTCGGTACTGTGGCCGGGCCAAGACGCTGCAGGTCGCCGCTGATCTCCGCATCGAGCAGGCGCTCGAAATCCGTGAGAGCAGTGGCCGGCGCCGGCTGGGGCTGCTGGATGGTGGGGGCCGGGCGCTGCAACTGCACGGGTTGTACGGGGATTGGCTGCGCCTGGACTTGCTGGACCGCCGGTGCGGACCTGTTTATGGCGATTTCGAAGTTCGACTGGGGCGCCGAAGCGGCCGTGACAGCCGGGATTTCCGGAGCCTGCTGCACGGACGGACGGACAGGCGGACGTTGTTCGGCCGCAAGGACGGGTGCGGCGACCGGGCGCTGCTCCACGACAACGCGCGGCGGCGCGGCCGGCTCGATACGGGTGACCGGTTGTTCCTCCGGTTGGGCAACGGGGCGGATTGGCGTGACGGCGGCGACGGTTTCAGCTTCAAGTGAAGGTGCGGCTTGTTGCGGCAGCTCCCGCGTTGCTGGCCGGCTGTCCACTGCCAGCGGTTCCTCAATCTTGCGCTCCGCGACGGCCGCGCGCTCCTCGGGCGCACCGATCCGGCTCTCGATGACGATATCCGTCGGGCCGCCGATCATGATCAGATGTTCGACATCATCGCGGCGCACGAGCACCAGGCGGCGACGGGTGTCGACGGCAGCGGCATCGAGCACGGCAAGGCGCGGCTGGCGGTTCTTGCCGCCGCGAATGAAGGGCGAGGAGGGGCGATTGCGCATGATCCAGAGCACGGCCACGAGGCAGAGAAGTCCGATCGCGACGGCTGCGGCGGCGATGACGAACCGGCTGCCATTGTCTGCGATGATCGTTTCCATCATAGGCTGAACTCCTTCTGCCTTTCGAGTGCCAGTATTTGACGGCTTTTTTCGGGCCCGGACAAGGACTTCGCCGACATTCCCTGTGAATTGGCTGCAATGCTTCCGCAGAGGTGCTTTTTGCTGTTATCTCTGATTGTTAAAGATGATTCTTGTCCGAATGATCGAGGGCGTATCGGGAATGAACGATTTCGCTCGGTGGATTACGCGGATACCGGCCGGAAGTGCCGGCCCGCGCGCGCGGTGCCGGCCGCATAAGAGGATCCGATGACGAAATTGCGGCAGTCAGGCGACTACCAGATGCCGGTTGTTGACCGTGGCGTCAGGCCAGGCACCGTGCTGCGGATCGTTCTGCTCGCGATCGTCCTCACCGTGTCAGCCATCGCCTTCGTGATCTTCAAGAACGAGATGGAAAACGAGATCGTTCTCGGCATCCTCGGCGTTCTTGCCATGGTCGGCATCTTCTTCCTCGTCTCCTCCGTCATCGGCTTCATCGAGGTCATGCCGCAGTCGCGCCCGGACGAACTGGCGCGCGCCTTTCTCGATGCCCATGAGGACGGCACGATCGTCACCGACCGCAAGGGCCGGATCATCTACGCCAACGCCGCCTATGGCGCGCTGACGGGTGCCAAGAGCGCCGCCGGCATCCAGTCGCTGGAAACCATCCTGTCGCGCAATCGCGAGGCGACGGAAGCGATCTATCGGCTGACGAACGGTCTACACGAGGGCAAGCAGGGGCATGAGGAATTCCGCCTGCTGAAGCCGCTCGCGACCAGCACCTCCAGCGGCTCCGGCGCCCATTGGTTCCGGCTGAAGGCGCGGGTGCTGCCGCTCGAAGACAGCGAGCGCAATCCGCTTTATCTCTGGCAGATTGCCGACATTACGGCGGAGCGCGACGACCAGGAGCGCTTCTTCAAGGAACTGCAGAACGCCATCGACTATCTCGACCACGCGCCGGCCGGCTTCTTCTCCGCCGGGCGCAAGGGCGAGATCTTCTACATCAACGCCACGCTCGCCGATTGGCTCGGCATCGACCTGACCAAGTTCCAGCCGGGGTCGATCAGCATCGGCGACCTGGTGGCCGGCGAGGGGTTGACGCTCGTTCAGGCCGTGCAGGCGGAGCCTGGCCTGAAGAAAACCAAGATGCTCGACCTCGATCTGCGCAAGCTGAACGGCCAGAGCCTGCCGGTGCGCATGATCCACCGGGTCTCCTCGACGCGCGACGGGGCACCCGGCGAAAGCCGCACCATCGTCATGTCGCGCGAAGGCGGCGAGGACAACGAGCAATCGGCGTCGAGCGCGGCAATGCGCTTTACCCGCTTCTTCAACAATACGCCGATGGCGATCGCCTCCGTCGATGGCAATGGCCGGATTCTGCGCACCAACGCGCCGTTCCTGAAGCTCTTCTCCGGCCTCGTCTCGCAGGACGAGGTCGAGCGCGGAGCGCTGATCGAAGCCGTGGTGCACGAAACCGAAAAGGGCCGTCTGCACGAGGCGCTGGCGGCAGCCAAGGACCGGCAGGGTGACATCGCGCCGATCGATGCGCTGCACCCGAAGGATGGTGAGCGCCACTTCCGCTTCTATATCAACGCCGTAATCGACCAGAGCGATCAGTCGCCAGAGGAAGCGGCAATCATCCATGCGCTTGAAATCACCGAGCAGAAGGCGCTCGAGAACCAGATGGCGCAGACCCAGAAGATGAACGCTGTGGGCACGCTCGCCGGCGGCATCGCGCACGACTTCAACAACGTACTGACGGCGATCCTGCTGTCGTCCGACCACCTGCTCCTGTCGGCCCGTACGGCAGATCCGAGCTTTGCCGATCTCATGGAGATCAAGCGCAACGCCAACCGCGCTGCAGTGCTTGTGCGCCAATTGCTCGCCTTCTCGCGCAAGCAGACGATGCGGCCGACGGTGCTCAATATGACGGATGTGATCGGCGACCTGCGCATGCTGGTCGACCGCATGACCGGAACCAACGTCAAGGTCGAGGTGGACTATGGCCGCGATCTTTGGCCGGTCAAGACCGATCTCGGCCAGTTCGAACAGGTGCTGCTGAACCTGGCGGTCAATGCCCGCGACGCAATGCCGGAGGGCGGCACGATCACCCTTCGGACGCGCAACCTGCCTGCCGCCGAGGTTGCCGCCTTCGGACGACGCGAGTTGCCGGACGACGATTTCGTGATGGTCGAGGTCGCCGACCAGGGGACCGGCATACCGCCGGAGATCCTCGACAAGATTTTCGAACCGTTCTTCACCACCAAGGAAGTCGGCAAGGGCACTGGCCTCGGCCTGTCGATGGTCTATGGCATCGTCAAGCAGTCGGGCGGTTACATCTATCCGGAATCGGAAGTCGGCAAGGGCACCACCTTCCGCATCCTGCTGCCGCGCCACATCGAGGTGCCGGTAGTGGCCGAAGAGACCAATCTGGCGGCGACAACAACGGCGGAGGCGGCTCCGGCGCGGGTAGCGCAGGCGATTGCAGCACCGGCGGCAAAGACCGAGGAGCCGGCCGATCTCACCGGGGATTCAGCCGTCGTCCTGCTTGTCGAGGACGAGGAGGCGGTACGCCGCGGCGGCAAGCGCATGCTGGAAACGCGCGGCTACACAGTCTACGAGGCGGGCTCCGGCGTCGAGGCGCTCGATATCATGGACGAGCTCGACGGTGCGGTCGATATCGTCGTTTCGGACGTGGTGATGCCGGAGATGGACGGACCGACGCTGCTGACCGAGCTGCGCAAAAAGTACCCGGACCTGAAGTTCATCTTCGTTTCCGGCTATGCCGAAGACGCCTTTGCCCGCAACCTGCCGGCCGACGCGAAGTTCGGCTTCCTGCCGAAGCCGTTCTCGCTGAAGCAGCTCGCAGTCTCCGTGCGCGAAATGCTCGACTCCTAGATCAGCGATCTGACACTGAAATCATCAGCCGGTGGAAGTCGGACATGAAAAAGCCCGGCGCTTGCGTGCCGGGCTTTTTCGTCTGTTATCCTATAGGAATTACTTGGCGTTGAGCGCGACCGCGATCTCGCCGGCAAGGCGCGCATTGTTCTCGACCAGCGCGATGTTGGTCTCGAGGCTGCGGCCTTCGGTCATGTGGAAGAGATTGTCGAGCAGGTAAGGCGTGACGGCCTTGCCGGTGATCTCGTCGCTCTCGGCATTGTCGAGCGCGCGGGTGATGTAGATTTCCATCTCTTCGCGCGGGATTTCGCTTTCTTCCGGCACCGGATTGGCTACCAGCATGCCGCCGTCGACGCCGAGCAGTTCGCGCATGTTCTGGAAGTTGGCGATCGCCGCCGGGCTGTTCAGCATCAGCGGGCTCTTGAGGCCGCTGTCGCGCGACCAGAAGGCCGGGAAGACTTCGCTGTCGTAGGTGACGACAGGGACACCGCGGGTTTCGAGCACTTCGAGCGTCTTCGGAATGTCGAGGATCGCCTTGGCGCCGGCGCAGACGACGATGACGCCGGTGCGGGCAAGTTCGTCGAGGTCGGCGGAGACGTCGAAGCTGAGTTCGGCGCCGCGGTGCACGCCACCGATGCCGCCGGTCGCAAAGACGCGAATGCCGGCGCGGGCAGCGGCAATCATCGTCGCGGCAACGGTCGTTGCGCCCGTGCGGCGCTCGGCGATCGCGAACGCGAGGTCGGCGCGCGAGACCTTCATCGCACCTTCCGTCTTCGCCAACTCCTCGAGCTTGGCGTCATCAAGGCCGATATGCAGCACGCCATGGATGACGGCGATCGTTGCCGGCACGGCACCCTGTTCGCGGATGATCGCTTCGACGCTGCGGGCCATGTTCAGATTGCCGGGATAGGGCATGCCATGGGTGATGATGGTCGATTCCAGCGCCACGATCGGCGCGCCACGCGCCTTGGCGGCTGCGACCTCGTCGGAATATGCCATCGGCAGGGAGGGAGAAGCGGGTTTGGTCATGGTCTTTCCTTGGGAGTTCTGCTGGCAATTGTCATGACAGCATTTGGGGCGTGGGCACAAGAGCCAGCGCCTGTTCGAGATTGGCCGCGGACATCTCTTCGGATGCGGCCAAGGGAGAGCGCAATGTGATTCCGGCGGCTGCGATGCCGTGCCGCAGGCACTCGGTCAGATTGCAGCCGGCGAGGCGCGCGGAGAGGAAGCCGGAGGCAAGCGCATCACCGGCGCCGGTGACGTCGGCCAGTGCCGGGAGCGCCGGCGGAACGGCAACGCAGATGCTGTCGCCATCGAAGGCGACGACCGCGCGGCCGCCGCGTGTGACCACGCCGCCATTGAGGCCCGCGCTTCTCAAAAGCGCCGGCCATGCTTCCGCCTCGGCCGCGTCCTTGCCGGTCAGCGCCCGTGCCTCGGATTCATTCATGAACAGGAAGGAGAGATGCTGGAGGCACGGCCGGTAGCGGATGACCTTGGCGGGCGAAACGGCAATGCCGGCGACGAGGCGCCCGTTGCCCGCGGCCGACTGGACCAGCGCGGCGATCGTTTCCTCCGGCAGGTTGGCGTCCGTCAGCACGAGCCTGCTCGTGGCGACGACATCGCGGAGCGCCCGGCGTTGCAATTGTCGCGGCGAGAACAGCCGGTAGAGTTCCATGTCGGCGAGCGCGATCACCAGATTGCCGTCGTTTTCGAGGATCGCGGTGTAGCTCGGCGTCTGGCGATCGAGAAAAGTGAGGGGGCTGTCGATGACCCCTGCTGCGGCCGCCGCCGCCGTCACCATCTCGCCGGCGGCATCGCCGCCGCGAGTGCTGATCATGCGCACGCCATGGCCAAGGCGCGCAAGGTTGCGGGCCGCGTTGAAGCCGCCACCGCCAGCCTCTTCGAACCAGGTGCCGGGATTGCTGGAACCCGGTGCGGTCGTCCCCGATATGCGGCCGCGCCTGTCGATATGCGCTCCGCCGAAGACGGCGATTTCAGCTTCCGTCATGAATGTTCCTCTGCTTGGCCCATCGGCCGAAATATCTGTTGGCTTTCTGCAATGGCCGAGGTCCAAATTCCAAGGACCCATGCGCCCGATCTCTTCGTCTCAGGCGAATCGGCCAAGCCCTGAGGGGCAGGTTTGAAGACGTACTGCGCGCATTTGAGAACCTATGGTTTCAATCCCGTGAACATGAAAAGAACGAAACCAAGATAATCATTGTTTTTCAATATATTGTCCTGCTCTTGCAAATACGGAACAAAACATGTACAAAAACTCCTGCGGCGGCTTCATTGCCTCGGTAGCTTCAATAACCTAAAGGTGGACCAAATGGCACAAAACTCTTTGCGGCTCGTAGAGGACAAATCGGTGGATAAAAGCAAGGCACTTGAAGCGGCACTTTCCCAGATCGAACGGTCGTTCGGCAAGGGATCGATCATGAAGCTCGGTGGGAAGGACAGCATCATCGAGATCGAAACCGTCTCGACGGGTTCTCTCAGCCTCGACATCGCGCTCGGCATCGGCGGCCTGCCGAAGGGCCGCATCGTTGAAATTTACGGCCCGGAAAGCTCGGGTAAGACGACGCTGGCGCTGCAGACGATCGCCGAAGCACAGAAGAAGGGCGGCATCTGCGCCTTCGTCGACGCCGAACACGCGCTCGATCCGATCTATGCGCGCAAGCTCGGTGTCGATCTCGAAAACCTCCTGATCTCGCAGCCGGACACCGGCGAGCAGGCGCTTGAGATCACCGACACGCTGGTGCGCTCCGGTGCGATCGACGTTCTCGTCGTCGACTCCGTCGCAGCGCTTGTGCCGCGCGCCGAAATCGAAGGCGAAATGGGCGACAGCCTGCCGGGCATGCAGGCACGCCTGATGAGCCAGGCGCTGCGCAAGCTGACCGCGTCGATCTCCAAGTCGAACTGCATGGTCATCTTCATCAACCAGATCCGCATGAAGATCGGCGTCATGTTCGGTTCGCCGGAAACCACCACCGGCGGCAACGCGCTGAAGTTCTACGCCTCGGTCCGCCTCGACATCCGCCGCATCGGTTCGGTCAAGGAGCGCGAAGAGGTCGTCGGCAACCAGACCCGTGTCAAGGTCGTCAAGAACAAGATGGCGCCGCCCTTCAAGCAGGTCGAGTTCGACATCATGTATGGCGAAGGCGTTTCCAAGACCGGCGAACTCGTCGATCTCGGCGTCAAGGCCGGCATCGTCGAGAAATCCGGTGCCTGGTTCTCCTATAACAGCCAGCGCCTCGGCCAGGGCCGCGAGAACGCCAAGACGTTCCTGCGCGACAACCCGGACCTGGCGCGTGAGATCGAGACGGCGCTGCGCCAGAACGCCGGCCTGATCGCCGACCGGTTCCTCGAAAACGGCGGCCCGGAACCCGACGACGGCAGCGACGACGCCGCCGAGGCGTGAAACACCAGGAACTGAAGCTTCCGGAGAACCGGTCGTCCTATGACGGCCGGTTTTTTGCTGCCGTCTGGACAGTATGATACGTGAACGATAAAAGCCTTTGGTTCCGGCGACCGAGGGCGTTGGAGGGCGTGGCCATCATGGATGGCCACGGGGTTTAAGGACAATGGCTTAGTGGCGCGGCAGATGCCGGATCCGGGCCGGAATCGGTGCTTTAGAATAGGACGCAAGATGAGCGGCGTGAATGAAATCCGGTCGACCTTTCTCGACTATTTCCGCAGGAACGGTCATGAGGTCGTGTCGTCGAGCCCGTTGGTGCCGCGCAACGACCCGACATTGATGTTCACCAATGCCGGCATGGTGCAGTTCAAGAACGTCTTCACCGGCCTGGAACAGCGTCCCTATTCGACGGCCGTGACCGCGCAGAAATGCGTGCGCGCCGGCGGCAAGCACAACGACCTCGACAATGTCGGCTACACCGCGCGCCATCACACCTTCTTCGAAATGCTCGGCAACTTCTCCTTTGGCGATTACTTCAAGGAGAACGCCATCGAGCTTGCCTGGAACCTGATCACTAGGGAATACGGCCTCGACGCCAAGCGCCTGCTGGTCACGGTCTACCACACCGACGACGAAGCCTTCGATCTCTGGAAGAAGATCGCCGGCTTCTCCGACGACCGCATCATCCGCATTCCGACGAGCGACAACTTCTGGGCCATGGGCGATACCGGGCCCTGCGGCCCATGCTCGGAAATCTTCTACGACCATGGCGACCATATCTGGGGTGGACCGCCCGGTTCGGCCGACGAGGACGGTGACCGTTTCATCGAGATCTGGAACCTCGTCTTCATGCAGTACGAGCAGATCACCAAGGAAGAGCGGGTCAACCTGCCGCGTCCTTCGATCGACACCGGCATGGGCCTCGAGCGCCTGGCAGCGGTGCTGCAGGGCCAGCACGACAACTACGACATCGACCTTTTCCGCGCCCTGATCGCCGCTTCCGAGGAAGCAACCGGCGTCAAGGCCGAGGGCGACCAGCGCGCCAGCCATCGTGTCATTGCCGACCATCTGCGTTCGTCCGCGTTCCTGATTGCCGACGGCGTGCTGCCGTCGAACGAAGGCCGCGGTTACGTGCTGCGCCGCATCATGCGCCGCGCCATGCGCCACGCGCAATTGCTCGGTGCCCGGGATCCGTTGATGTGGAAGCTCTTGCCGGCGCTGGTCGGCCAGATGGGCCGCGCCTATCCGGAACTGATGCGCGCAGAAGCGCTGATCTCCGAGACGCTGAAGCTTGAGGAAACCCGCTTCCGCAAGACGCTGGAGCGCGGTCTGAACTTGCTTTCGGACGCATCTGCCGATCTCTCGGAAGGCGACCAGTTCAACGGCGAAACCGCCTTCAAGCTCTACGACACCTACGGCTTCCCGCTCGACCTGACCCAGGACGCCCTGCGCGCCAAGGGCATCACCGTCGATACCGACGCCTTCTCTGTCGCCATGGAGCGCCAGAAGGCCGAAGCCCGCGCCAACTGGGCCGGCTCGGGCGAAGCGGCGACCGAGACGATCTGGTTCGAGCTCAAGGAAAAGCACGGCGCCACCGACTTCCTCGGCTATGACACCGAGACCGCCGAAGGCGTGATCCAGGCGATCGTGCGCGACGGCGCCGTCGTCGCTTCGGCAGCCAAGGGCGACACGGTCCAGGTGGTGCTCAACCAGACGCCGTTCTACGGCGAATCGGGCGGCCAGATGGGCGACACCGGCACGATCACCACCGAAACCGGCAAGCTTGTCGTGACCGACACGCAGAAGCGCGGCGAGGGGCTCTTCGTTCATTTCGCGACCGTTGCTGAAGGTACGGTGAAGACCGGCGACGCCGCGCAGCTCGACGTCGACCATGCGCGCCGCTCGCGCCTGCGCGCCAACCACTCGGCAACCCACCTGCTGCATGAGGCGCTGCGCGAAGTGCTCGGCACCCATGTCGCCCAGAAGGGCTCGCTGGTAGCCCCGGAACGCCTGCGCTTCGACGTTTCGCATCCGAAGCCGATGACGGCGGAAGAGCTGAAGATCGTGGAGGAAATGGCCAACGAGATCATCGTGCAGAACACGCCGGTGACCACGCGCCTGATGAGCGTCGACGATGCGATCGCCGAAGGCGCGATGGCACTCTTTGGCGAGAAGTATGGCGACGAAGTGCGCGTCGTCTCGATGGGCCGCGGCATTCACGGTTCCAAGGCCAACCGCGCCTATTCCGTCGAGCTTTGCGGCGGTACCCACGTGTCGGCCACCGGTGACATCGGTCTCGTCCGTGTCGTTTCGGAAAGCGCAGTCGGCGCCGGCGTTCGCCGCATCGAGGCGCTGACCGGCGAAGCCGCACGCGCCTATCTCAACGAGCAGGACGAGCGCGTGAAGACACTCGCCAACACGCTGAAGGTTCAGCCGGGCGACGTGCTCGGCCGCGTCGAGGCGCTGCTCGACGAACGCCGCAAGCTGGAACGCGAACTGACCGAAGCCAAGAAGAAGCTGGCGCTCGGCGGTGGCGGCGAGGCGGGTTCCGCCGACGCAGCCCGCGACATCGCTGGCGTTCGTTTCCTCGGCAAGGTCGTCTCGGGCGTCGAGCCCAAGGATCTGAAGAGCCTTGCCGATGACGGCAAGAAGAGCCTCGGCTCTGGCGTCGTCGCTTTCGTCGGCGTGTCCGGCGATGGCAAGGCGAGTGCGGTCGTGGCCGTCACCGACGATCTGACCTCGAAGCTCAGCGCCGTCGACCTCGTTCGCGTCGCATCAGCCGCGCTCGGCGGCAAGGGTGGCGGCGGACGTCCTGACATGGCCCAGGCCGGTGGTCCGGATGGTGAGAAGGCGGCCGAAGCCATCGAGGCCGTGGCCGTTGCACTGGCCGGGTAACCGTCAAAGACAGAAACTAGAAGGGCGCCACTTCGGCGCCCTTTTTTGTTCGATGTCCTCAAATTGTTAGAAAACGTCGGCATCGCTCTGAATTCTCTATTCTTTCGTCGCACCGCGGATGTTGTCGAGCGCAAGTTCGATGGACGCAAACGTTGCGACACGTGGCTCGTGCACGTCGTGGCTCGCCAGCATGCGCCGGACTTGGTGCGAGGCGCCGGTAACGATGAAGCGCACGCCGGTCCGTTCGGCCTTTCGGACGGTGCCTTCGATCACGTTAGCCGCGGTTGAATCCATGAAAGGCACGTCGCTGCAATCAAGAATGAAGTTGCGGCGCTGGTCGGCAATCCGGTCCAGCACCGAGCCAACAGTTGCCGCGGAGCCGAAGAAGAAGACGCCGGAAATGTGATAGATCACCGTATCCGGGTCGTCGGCGGCAACGGGATGTTCCTCGGCGCCATTTTCTTCCGCGCTGGATCCTGGGCGCTTCGCTTTGCCGATGGCGATGCTCTTGGCCATACGGTCGATGAAGAGAACGGCTCCAAGCGCGAAGCCGACGACGATACCTTCGGTCAGATCGCGAAAGACGACGATGGCAAAGGTGGCGAGCAGCACCACGGCATCGCCGCCTGATGATCGCAACAACGCCATGAAGGCCGGCTTCTCGACCATGTTCCAGGCGACGACCGCAAGCATGCCGGCAAGGGCTGCAAGCGGGATATAGCTTGCAAGTGGAGCAGCCACGAGCATGAAAGCGAGAAGGAAAGCCGCGTGCAGCATGCCCGACACCGGACTGGTGCCGCCGGCCCGCACATTCGTCGCCGTGCGTGCGATGGTGCCGGTGACGCAGATGCCGCCGAAGAGTGCCGAGCCGATGTTGGCAATGCCCTGGCCGATCAGTTCGACGCTGGAGCGATGACGCCGGCCGGTCATGCCGTCGGCAACGACGGCGGAAAGCAGGGATTCGATGGCTCCGAGCAGCGCGAACGAAACTGCATCCGGGAAGACCGCAGCGACCCGGTCGAAGGATAACGGCGGCAGCGCCGGCCTCGGCAGGCCGCCGGGGATGCCGCCAAAGCGGGTGCCGATCGTTTCGGTCGGCAGGTGTAACAGGGCGACGGCGACAGACGCGACGGCGATCGCGATCAGCATGCCCGGCCAATGCGGCCTCAGCTTGCGCAGGGCGAAGATAACAGCAATCGTCAGTGCCGCGGTCGCCACGGTCGCCGGGTTGATCGTGTCGATCGCGGCAGCGAGGGCGGTGATCTTGTCGAGGAAGGGGCCGGGCTCATTGCCCTCAAGCGTGATCCCGAGAAAATCGCGCAGCTGGCTTGCGAAGATGATCACCGCGATGCCGGCGGTAAAGCCAACGGTGACGGGATAAGGAATGAACTTGATGTATTTGCCGAGCCGCAAATAGCCGGCAGCAATCAGCATCACCCCGGCCATCATCGTCGCCAGCAGGAGACCGTCGACGCCGTGGCGATTGACCGTGGCAGCGACCAGCACGATGAAGGCGCCAGCCGGACCGCCGATCTGGGAGCGGCTGCCGCCGAGGAAGGAGACAAGAAAGCCGCCGACAATGGCGGTATAGAGGCCGCGATCAGGCGTGACGCCCGATGCGATGGCGATCGCCATCGACAGGGGCAAGGCAACGATTGCGACAGTGAGGCCGGCGATCGCGTCGGCGCGCAGGCGGGCGCCGTCATATCCTTCAGTGAAAACGCTCACGATCTTCGGAACAAGAGTATCGGTCATCGGCTGGGCCTTCGGCCAGAAGAGTTCCGTATCCGGTGGATTCCGGGCGGAGCCTGCAAGACGGCAATAACATAGAGCTAGCTTGAGTCGCGGCGCTTGCAAAATTGTGGCGGTACGCCGGAGAAGTCCGCAGGATTTGTCAAATTGATCTATGGTCTACCGATCCGTGAGCAAAGCGCGAAAGGGTAGACATGGACGATCGGGTAGCGTGGGCGACCTATGAACGGCGCCTGCACAGGGTCAGCGACTACATTTATGGCCATCTCGACGGCGATCTCGACCTCGATCGTCTCTCCGAGATCGCCTGTCTGTCGCCGCACCACTGGCACCGCATCTATCGTGCGGTCCATGGCGAGACGCTGGCCGCAACCGTGAAGCGGCTGCGACTGCAGCGGGCCTCGGCCGATCTCGCCCAGTCCGATCTTCCTGTCGAAGAGATCGCGCAGCGCTCTGGCTACCCCAATCTCCAATCCTTCAACCGCACCTTCAAGGGAGCTTACGGGCTGCCGCCGGCGCGCTACCGGAAGGAGGGCAGCCATGTCGCCTTTGAAACCGCGTCAACGGAAGGAATCCCTGATATGTATGAAGTCACCCTCAAGGAGGTCGAGGCCTTCGACCTCGTCGGCGTCGCCCATAGCGGCTCCTACATGGAGATCGGGCGGGCGTTCGAGACGCTCTACGGAACCTTGTTCTCGCGCCAACTGTTCCGGCCGGACATGGAAATGATCGGCATCTACCTCGACGACCCCGAACTGGTGCCGACCGACAAGCTGCGCTCCTTCGCCTGCGTCAGCGCTCGCGAACAGATGCCGGTGGAGACGCCCCTGACACAGCAGCACCTTGACGGCGGCCGCTACGCCGTGCTGCGCCACAAGGGTCCCTATGCGGATATGCCGAACGCGTACCAATGGCTCTACGGCACCTGGCTGCCACAGTCAGGTCGTGAGATCCGCGACAGCCTGATGTTCGAGAAATATCTCAACAATCCCCGCGAAGTGGCGCCGACGGAGCTGTTGAGCGAAATCTATCTGCCGCTGAAGTGAGGCTTGCAAGACGTCGGTGGTCGGTTGCGATCGGCGAAGTGGAACACCTCTGAACGGCCGACAAGGTTTCAAGCCTTGTCGGCCTTTTCCTGATGGCGCCTGCCGATCCAGGCGCAGACATCCGGCCACACAAACAAGAAGGGCCGGTTGAGCCGACCTCTCCTCGTCCGCCATTTTGCAGTGCCGGTACATCCGTGGCCAGCAATCGCATGCTATCGAGCCGTCGGCTTTCGCCCCTCACGGCCCGCAAGGCTTGATCAACTTGCTCATATTGATGCCGGTAACGCGAAAACCTGCGACATCGTAGACGTGTTTGGCACGTCGATTGTTCTCGGCGACACGCAGCTTTATCTGCTTGAAGCCTTTGGCTGTAAGCTCGGTTTCGAGTGCATTGAGGGCCTGCTTGGCGAAACCTTGCCCCTGCTGGCTGGCAAGGATGTGGAAATCGCTGATGAAGACCGAATGGCCGGCGAGGTCTGGTCTATACCAGAGGTAGCCTATGAGGCTGGAATCGGTCTCATTGATCACACAGAGCAGCACGTTGCCCGGCGTCTTCACGCCCTGCGGCAGATCTTGCGCGATTTCACGTCTTGCCTGCACCAGCGCGTCAGCATCGGAAAAACCGTAGTTGGCCGAAATTTCAATGGCGTAGTCCGGAATGAAATAGTCGAGATAGGCCGGGTATTCGCTATCAAGCATCGGTCTGAATGAGATCATCGGTCGTTCCCGTAAGGGCTTGCCGCCGCGGAGATCAGCTGAGCGACGGTACTGGTAAAGACGGTGCTGGTAAAAAAGAAACCCGGCGCATGGCCGGGTTCCGTGTTTTTCGACGTGTCTGGCGCCGATCAGGCAGCCATGGCCTTCTGCAGGTTCTCGTCGATCTTGTCGAGGAAGCCGGTGGTCGAGAGCCAGGGCTGATCGGGACCGATGAGCAGCGCCAGGTCCTTGGTCATGAAGCCGGATTCGACGGTGTCGACGCAAACCTTCTCGAGCGTGTCGGCGAACTTCGCAAGTTCGGCATTGCCGTCGAGCTTGGCGCGGTGGGCGAGGCCACGGGTCCAGGCGAAGATCGAGGCGATCGAGTTGGTCGAGGTTTCCTCGCCCTTCTGGTGCTGGCGGTAGTGGCGGGTAACCGTGCCGTGGGCAGCTTCGGCTTCGACCGTCTTGCCATCCGGCGTCATCAGAACCGAGGTCATCAGGCCGAGCGAGCCGAAGCCCTGGGCGACGATGTCCGACTGCACGTCGCCGTCGTAGTTCTTGCACGCCCAGACGTAACCGCCGGACCACTTCAGAGCGGAGGCGACCATGTCGTCGATCAGGCGGTGTTCGTACCAGATCTTCAGTTCCTTGAACTTCTCGGCGAATTCTTCCTCGAAGACCTTCTGGAAGATGTCCTTGAAGCGGCCGTCATAGACCTTGAGGATGGTGTTCTTGGTCGAGAGGTAGACCGGAACCTTGCGCTGGATGCCGTAGTTGAACGAAGCACGCGCGAATTCGGTGATCGAATCGTCGAGGTTGTACATGCCCATGGCAACGCCGGCCGACGGCGCGTCGAAGACGTCGTATTCGATTTCCTTGCCGTCTTCACCGACGAACTTCATCGTCAGCTTGCCCTTGCCCGGGAACTTGAAGTCGGTGGCGCGGTACTGGTCGCCGAAGGCATGACGGCCGACGATGATCGGCTTGGTCCAGCCCGGAACCAGGCGCGGAACGTTCTTGCAGATGATCGGCTCGCGGAAGATGACGCCGCCGAGGATGTTGCGGATCGTGCCGTTCGGCGACTTCCACATCTTCTTCAGCTTGAATTCCTCGACGCGGGCTTCATCCGGCGTGATCGTGGCGCACTTGACGCCGACGCCGTGCTTCTTGATCGCGTTGGCGGCATCGACCGTCACCTGGTCTTCGGTCGCATCGCGGTTTTCGACGCTGAGGTCGTAATATTCCAGATCGATGTCGAGGTAGGGATGGATCAGCTTGTCCTTGATGAACTGCCAGATGATGCGGGTCATCTCGTCGCCGTCGAGCTCGACGACCGGATTGGCGACCTTGATCTTTGCCATGAATATGCCTCGTAGCTTATGCGGGACAGCGGGAGCGATGTCCCTTCCTCTCTGAAAATCCTGTGCCCTATAGCACTCAGAACCGGCAAGGCAAAGCATGCTTGGCTGAAACTTTGGACGGAGGTTGAAAGTGGCCTCGCACAAGGCTTCGGCACGCCTTTCCGGCTGGGCTTTCAGCGCGCCGGCCTTGCAAAGATCGCGCCTGCCGCTATGCAGAAAGAACCCCGCGAAGCGACGCGCACGTGAGGCGAACGCAGACAGATAAAGGCATCCGATGGCATTTCGTTCCCGTATGCGCGATTGGCTTCTTGCCAACGATCCGGCCTTCTCCCGCCTGCGGCAGGCCTCCCGCATCACCGCGACGATCGTCGTTTCCATTCTGCTCCTGATGGCGTTTCACTATCTCGTGGCGCCGCTGCCGCCGGCCGCCTTCGGCCTCGCTGCGTCGCTGTCGATCGAAGGCGGTCTCGCCGTTCGCGACACGACGGTGGCAGGCCAGCGCCTGACGCGCATTATCGCCGTCGCCGTCGGTGTTTCGATGGTCGGGCTTGCATCGGTTCTCGAGAATCATCGCTACGTCTCGGACGTCGTTTTCCTGCTGATCATATTTCTCGCCGTCTATGGCCGATCCTTCGGGCCGCGCGGCTTTGCCGTCGGCATGTTCGCGTTCATGTCCTATTTCACCGGCGCCTATCTCCGGCCGACGCTCGACCAGCTGCCGGCGCTGTTCTTCGGGGCGGCGGTCTCCGCCACGGTCGCGCATCTCGTTCGCACACGGCTGCTGCCGGACGATCGCTACCAGGACCTGCTGCGGGCAACGGCCAGCGTGCAGCGCCGCGTCGACCAGATGCTGCTGCAACTGGCGGAGATCGCCCGCAAGCCGGTTCTCTCCGAGGTCGACCGGCGTCGGCTGCACACGGCGGAGGAGCGATTGAAGGAAGCGGTGCTGATGGCCGAAAGCTTCATTCCGACCGAGAACCGGCGGCCGGAACCGGAGCCGGGCCTCGCCTCGGCCGATGTCGTCGTCAATCTTTTCGACCTGCATCTCGCGGCCGAAAGCGTGATTGTGGTGAGCTTCCAGTCGATGCCGCCGCCGGCACTGGTCGAGGCGATGCTAGCGCGGGACGGCGAGCGGATCGACGAGGAGATCGCGCGCCTTGGCGATGCGGCACCACGGCGTGCGGAAACGGTGAAGGCGCTGCTCTGGCTTCGCAATGTCAGGCAGAGGCTTGCCCGCAGCCTTGCAAAGCTGACGCCGGCCGACCTCGAAGAGCCGCAGGCACACATGAGTGGCGGACCAAGCCGCTGGAAGCCATCGCTTACTGACCCGGCGCTGAAGGCAGCGATCCAGATCACGCTTGCTTCCGGCATCGCCATGGTCTTCGGGCTGATGCTGTCACGCGAGCGCTGGTTCTGGGCGGTGCTCGCGGCGTTTCTGGTCTTCACCAACACACGTTCGCGTGGCGATACGGCCGTCAAGGCGCTGCAGCGCTCGGCAGGCACGCTCTTCGGTATCGTGGTGGGCATCGTCGTCGGCACGCTCGTTGGCGGCAACATCTATCTCGTGCTGCCGCTCAGCGCCCTCTGCGTCTTTCTCGCCTTCTATTTCCTCGCCATTTCCTACGCGACGATGACCTTCTTCATCTCCGTCGTGCTGTCGCTGGTCTACAGCCTCATGGGCGTGCTGACGCCGCATCTCCTTCAGCTTCGTCTCGAGGAAACCATGATCGGCTCGATCGCCGGTGCGGCCGTCGCCTTCGTCGTTTTTCCGACGCGCACCCGCACCACGCTCGATGCAGCTGTCGCGACCTGGTGCGACGAACTGATCGGCCTGTTGCAGGCTGCGCGGGACGGCACCTCCGGCATGGTTCTCGTTGCCCGCTCTCAGGCGCTCGACCGTGCCTATCGCGAGCTCGCGGCGGCGGCAAAGCCGCTGGGGCTTCCGTGGCAGCTGGTGACGCGCCCCGGCCATGTGCGTCAGGCGCTGGCGATCTTCATGGCCTGCACCTATTGGGCAAGGGTCTTCGCGCGGCGCGTCGGCACGGATGCGGAGCTGGAGGGGACCGATTTCAAAGAGGACATCGACGCCAATCTCGAACTCGTCCAGTCGGTGCGCGACAAGGCGTCCGCCTATTTCTACGAGGTCGGCCGGATCGGTGCGCCGGTCGATCGGCACCTGCCGATCTCGAAGGACGATGCGGAGCTTGGTCTCGAGATGATTGGGGTCTCTCTCAACCGGCTTCATTTGTAGTGGACTTTAATTTCCGCGGTATTTGTGCAAGGGAAGCGCCGAACGACAGGCGAAGGCACGGGAAAATGGCAGGTACGAACAGCGAGCGCGAACTTCTGGTGGAAGGACCGGCGATCATCCTCGCCTATCCGCAGCTCGGCGAAAACATCGGCATGGTCGCGCGGGCAATGGCGAATTTCGGCCTGGCAGAGCTTCGGCTCGTCAATCCGCGCGACGGCTGGCCGAGCGAAAAGGCGCGCTCTGCCGCAAGCCGTGCCGACCACGTGATCGACGCTGCCAAGCTCTATAGTTCGGTCGAAGAGGCGATCGCCGACCTCAACTTCGTCTATGCGACGACCGCTCGCGACCGCGACGGCTACAAGCCGGTCCGCTCTCCGATTGTCGCAGCGCGCACGCTGCGCCAGCGCTTCCAGGGCGGCGAGAAGACCGGCATCCTGTTCGGGCGCGAGCGCACCGGGCTTACCAACGAGGAAGTGGCGCTTGCCGACGAAATCGTGACCTTTCCGGTCAACCCGGCCTTCGCGTCGCTCAATCTCGCTCAGGCCGTGCTCTTGATGTCCTATGAATGGCTGAAGACCGGCATGGAATCGGAGGACCAGACCTCGTTCCAGGCGATCGAGCAGCGGCCGGCGACCAAGGAACATCTGCAGGGGCTCTTCGAGCATGTCGAGGAAGCGCTCGACGCGCGCAACTATTTCCGCTCCGCCGACAAAAAGCCGAAATTGGTCGAAAACCTACGCGCTGTTCTGACCAGACCATCCTTTACCGAATCCGAAATCCAGGTGCTGCGCGGCGTCATTTCTTCGCTCGACCGGTTCACGCGGGAAAACCCGCGGGGCTCCGGCGCTCCAGGTGATCACAGCAGGGGCGAGCACAACAGGAAAGCGCGAGACAAAGGTGACAGCGAGTGAACTGAAACCCATCCTCGTCTTCGACAGCGGCATCGGCGGCTTGACCGTGCTGCGCGAGGCGAGGGTGCTGATGCCCGAGCGGCATTTCATCTATGTGGCCGACGACGCCGGCTTTCCCTATGGTGGCTGGGAAGAGGCGGCGCTGAAGGCGCGCGTGATCGAGCTTTTCGGCCGGCTGCTTTCCGAGCATGATCCGGAAATCTGCGTGATCGCTTGCAACACCGCCTTTACGCTTGTCGGCGCAGATCTGCGCGCGGCCTATCCTCAGATGACCTTCGTCGGCACAGTTCCGGCGATCAAGCCGGCAGCCGAGCGCACACGTTCCGGTCTTGTGTCTGTTCTGGCGACGCCGGGCACCGTCAAGCGCGCCTATACCCGCGATCTCATCCAGTCCTTCGCCAGCCAGTGCCACGTGCGCCTCGTCGGCTCGGAAAATCTTGCCAAGATGGCGGAGGCCTACATCCGCGGCGAGAAGCTTGATGATGACGAGGTGCTCTCGGAAATCGCGCCGTGTTTCGTCGAGATGGACGGCAGGAAGACCGATATCGTCGTTCTCGCCTGCACACATTACCCCTTCATGGCCAATGTCTTCCGCAGGCTCGCGCCCTGGCCGGTCGATTGGCTGGACCCGGCCGAGGCGATTGCGCGACGTGCGCGCTCGCTCGTGCCGCAACCGAACGGCTTCGAGCCGCTCAACGGACAGGATCCGGCAATTTTCACGTCGGGAAAGCCGGATTTCGCGACGCGGCGGCTGATGCAGGGCTTCGGCCTGACGGTCACGCCAAATGCCACCGTCGATGTCCGGGTAGGGCAGGTCGCAACGACCGGTTAGAAAAGAATCGCCAACAGGATCGCGATCAACGAAACCAAGCCGCATAGAAGCAGGAAGTTCTTGTGGCGGACGGAGGCGGCCTGCGCCTTTGACAGGACGGGCTGGCCGTCCTCATAGGCATCGCGCATGCGCTGATCGAGGTTGTTCATCTGCAGTTGCTGCTCTGACTCGCTGCTACGCATCTTTGCCCCTGATCCTTGTTGCGTTCCAAACATATGGGCTCGCGCGGCAGCTGGCGAAAGGGCGATAACGGCGTCGGCCCAACTTTATGTTGTGGTTGGTGGATGGCGTGCCCGCGAGAGGCAAGCGCGTATTCTCTGTGGGTTTCCTCAGCCGCCGGCGCGATTTCCGGAAAAACCGTGCTAGGTGTCGCCCGATCGGCGGTCTCCGCATGGTCGCGAATCATCTAAAGCATTCCAGAGAAGTGCGCAGCCATTTGCGCCCGGAATTGCATGAAACCAACACATTGAGCGGTGCGACAAGCGGAACGCTCTTGCACGAAGAGGTGGAAATGAAGGTCGGCATCGACATGGGAGCGACGTCCGAAGGGACATCGGCCTCGCTCGATATCGAGGAGCTTCTGGCCACCCGTCTCCTGGTGCAGGGTAATTCCGGTTCGGGCAAGTCGCACCTGTTGCGTCGGCTGCTGGAGCAGTCGGCACCCTGGGTGCAGCAGTGCATCATCGATCCCGAGGGCGATTTCGTCACGCTCGCCGACAAGTTCGGCCATGTGGTCGTCGAGGGCGAGCGGACCGATGCGGAGCTGATTGGCATCGCCAACCGCATTCGCCAGCACCGCGTCTCCTGCGTGCTCTCGCTCGAAGGCCTCGATATCGAGCAGCAGATGCGCAACGCCGGCGTGTTCCTCAACGCCATGTTCGATGCCGACCGCGAGTTCTGGTATCCGGTGCTCGTCGTGGTCGACGAAGCACAGATGTTTGCGCCGTCCGTTGCCGGCGACGTCACCGAAGAGGTGCGCAAGATTTCGCTCGGCGCCATGACCAACCTGATGTGCCGCGGCCGCAAGCGCGGACTTGCCGGCGTGATTGCCACGCAGCGTCTGGCGAAACTTGCCAAGAACGTGGCGGCCGAAGCCTCCAACTTCCTGATGGGTCGTACCTTCCTCGACATCGACATGCTGCGTGCGGCCGATCTGCTCGGCATGGACCGGCGCACGGCGGAAATGTTCCGTGACCTGAAGCGCGGCTCCTTCGTCGCACTCGGCCCGGCGCTGTCGCGCAGACCGCTGAAGGTGACGATCGGCACGGTCGAGACATCGGCCCGTTCGACGAGCCCGAAGCTCATGCCGCTGCCGGAGGCGCCGCAGGACGTCGAGGATTTGATCTTCACGCCGGACCCGGACGAGTTGACCCGGCCGATCATGCGCCGCGCGGTCGCGCCGCCGCGCCCGACAACGGACATCCTCGCCGAACTATCACGCCCGCGGCCGGAAGCAGCAGCGCCAATCGAGGCGAGGCCGGTTCAGCCGGAGATGACCGCTGACGAGAAAGAAAGCCTGCTCGACAGCGTCTTCGCGGAAATCCTCACCAATCCGGAGGCGGCCTTCCGTCCCGATGCAGAACTGTTCCAGGACTTCCTGGTCCGTTGCCGCATTCGCCGCCTGCCGTCAGGTGCAGCACTTTCCCTCAGTGCCTTCCGCCGCAAGATGGCGGTTGCCCGTTCCGGTGTCGACGCCGAGACGGCGGCGACCGAGACCTGGGCGCAGGCCTTGCAGCTTGCCGATCGTGTGACCGAGGATCTTCAGGCCGTGTTCCTGATGATGGCGCAAGCAGCCGTCCGCCGCCTGCCGTGTCCTTCGGACGCGATGATTGCGCGCGCCTATGGCACGCATTCGGCCCGTCGTGCGCGCCGCCTGCTCGGATATTTCGAGGAACACGGGCTGATCGTCATCCATGCGGACTTTTCCGGCAAACGCATCGTGGCCTTTCCGGACCTTGGCAGCGAAACCGCGCCGGGGGATGCGAACGGACCGGATATGGGCAACACGCCGGCCACCGCGGCCGAGTAAGCCACCTCCATTCCCGTGCCTTTGGGGTACTGACACAGCCAAAAGCGCACGAACGCTAGAGCCAGGCCTGAACCACCCGATCCGACGCGTGGATGCAGGTCATTTGCAGCCGGCCGGTGCCAGTGTTGACGAAACGATGCGGCGTCTCAGGATCGACGACGATGATGTCGCCGGCCTTGCCCATGATCTTTTGCTCACCGACAGTGAACTCCGCTTCGCCGGAATGCACGATCCAGGTCTCCGGATAGGGATGGATGTGAAGGGCGGGCCCCTGGCCGGGCTCGGCATCCATCAGGAACAGCGAGATGGGTGCGCCGTATTGCCCGCCTTCAAACAGGATGGTTCGGTTGGGGCTCTGCTTCTGCTCTGCACGCGGAATGACATGAAACATGCTGGCCTCCATCTCCGGTCGGGTTGGCTTCCCGTTGCGGATGAATTATCTTCACGAGAAGATATTATCCGAAACTATCTTCTCGTCAAGATATATTGATGAAATGAGGTGAGCAATGCAGAATGAGAACGAGGCGAGGGATCACGTCGACCGGCTGCAGGCGCAGTGGGCGGCAGAACTGCCCGACCTCAATACCGAGCCGATGACCATCCTTGGGCGCGCCTACCGCCTTTCCAACCTTGTGCGCCCGTCGATCGAGGAGACGTTCGCCTCCTTCGGCCTCGACCGCGGCGAGTTCGATGTGATCTCGACGCTTAGGCGTTCAGGTTCGCCTTATCGCCTGACGCCGACCGACCTTTATACATTGCTGATGATCTCGTCGGGCGGGCTCACGCACCGGCTCGATCGACTGCAAAAGGCTGGGCTAATCGTGCGCGAGCGCTCGGCCTCCGATGGCCGAAGCAGCGTCGTCGGACTGACCGAGAAAGGAATAGCGCTTGCGGAAACGGCGATTCGCGCGGATATGACCAGCGAGGCGCAGTACCTCGAAGGGCTGAGCAAGGAGGATCGCGCCGCATTGGCGGCGCTCCTCAGGAAACTGCTCGTCTCGCTGGAACGGGCCGAAGCCGTTGATCCGGCTTGAACGGATGCCGGTTTGTCACAATTTCGTTGACAATAGGGGCCGGACGCACTAAAGCCGCCCCAACGCCGGGCAGAAATGTCCGGTGTTTCATTTGACATGTCCCGTGGCTTCTCCGTCAGCGTGATCGTGAGAAACCTGTCAGAATCCCGAAAATGGGTTCAGAGGAGGGCGTGTTTCCTTGATCCGGTTTGGAAACAGGCCGGTGTAACTGTTTGAAAGGAAATGCGATGAGCAAGCGCGAATCGTCCAAGTACAAAATTGACCGCCGTATGGGCGAAAACATCTGGGGCCGTCCGAAGTCCCCGGTAAACCGCCGCGAATACGGCCCGGGCCAGCACGGCCAGCGCCGCAAGTCCAAGCTCTCGGACTTCGGTGTACAGCTGCGCGCCAAGCAGAAGCTCAAGGGCTACTACGGCGACATCCGCGAGAAGCAGTTCCGCGCGATCTTCGCTGAAGCTTCCCGCCGCAAGGGCGACACCCCGGAAAACCTGATCGGCCTGCTCGAGTCGCGTCTCGATGCGATCGTCTACCGCGCCAAGTTCGTTCCGACGGTCTTCGCTGCCCGTCAGTTCGTCAACCACGGCCACGTCAAGGTCAACGGCGTCCGCGTCAACATCGGTTCCTACCGTTGCAAGCCGGGCGACGTTATCGAAGTCAAGGAAAAGTCCAAGCAGCTCGTAACCGTTCTGGAATCGGTTTCGCTCGCTGAGCGCGACGTTCCGGACTACATCGAAGCCGACCACAACAAGATGGTTGCGACCTTCGTCCGCGTCCCGGGCCTCTCTGACGTTCCGTACCCGGTCGTCATGGAACCGCACCTGGTCGTCGAATTCTATTCGCGTTAATCCGGGGCTCACGCCTTGTGACGTTTCGAAAACCGCCCGGAAACGGGCGGTTTTTTTGTCGGTAGCGATTACCGTGGCGCTGCCGTCCATGGCGCGATTTCATCCCTTCGACAGGCGATGAGTGAGAGGGAAGCCGATGCCTGAGCAGAACGCTCCGCAAGACTTGCAAGCGATCATCGAGGACATCCATCGGGAACTGAGCCCGCGGTTCGGCCAGGGCAAGGTTGCCGACTACATCCCACAGCTCGCGCGCGTCGACGCCAAGCATTTCGGCATGGCGATCGTGACGACCGACGGCAAGCTCTACCGGGTCGGCGATGCCGAAGTGCCGTTTTCGATCCAGAGCGTCTCCAAGGTGTTCACGCTGACGCTGGCACTCGGCAAACATGGCGAGAACATCTGGCACCGTGTCGGCCGCGAGCCATCCGGTTCGGCCTTCAACTCCATCGTCCAGCTCGAGCAGGAAGGCGGCAAGCCGCGCAATCCCTTCATCAACGCCGGCGCCATCACCATCAGCGACCTGATCCTCGCCGGCCATACGCCGCGGGAACTGATCGGCGAAATCGTGCAGTTCATTCGCTATCTTGCCGACGACGACGAGATCGTCATCGACCACGAGGTGGCACGTTCGGAGACGGCCACCGGCTACAGGAACTTCGCGCTTGCCAATTTCATGCGCTCCTTCGGCAAGCTCGACCATCCGGTGGAGCATGTACTCGGCGTCTATTTCCACCATTGCGCCCTGGCTATGACCTGCAGCCAGCTGGCCAAGGCCGGCCTGTTTCTGGCCGCTGGCGGCAGCAATCCGCTGACGGGCCATAACGTCGTCTCGCGCCAGCGGGCGCGGCGCATCAACGCGCTGATGCTGACCTGCGGCCACTATGACGGCTCGGGCGATTTTGCCTACCGCGTCGGCTTGCCGGGCAAGAGCGGCGTGGGTGGCGGCATTCTGGCGGTGGCGCCGGGCAAGGCGTCCGTTGCCGTCTGGTCTCCTGGTCTCAACGAAAACGGCAACTCGTTGCTCGGCTCGCTGGCGCTTGAGATGCTGGCAGCGCGCACCGGCTGGTCGGTCTTCGGGTCCTAGGACCTTCTGCGTCATCAACCAGCACAATCCGGCCGATTTCCCTTGATCTTGACGGCCGGAGCGGGCAAGTGCAGGCCAAGATTTGCCGGGCGCGGGTTGCGCCCGTGCCTGCCGCACAGGATCCCCGCCATGGACCTTTCGCTTAACGTGTCGCAAGACCAGGCCGAAACCACTTTCGATGAGGGCGAGATCGACGCCGGCACGCATCCGCTGTTCAGCCGCATGCCGTCCTCCGTCTCGTTCAACAAGCTGCGCAAGCGCCTGCTGCGCCAGACGCGGCAGGCGCTCGACGACTTCGGCATGCTGAAGGGCGCGAAGCGCTGGCTGATCGGCCTTTCCGGCGGCAAGGACAGCTACAGCCTGTTGGCGCTGCTGATGGACCTGCAATGGCGCGGATTGCTGCCGGTAGAACTGATCGCCTGCAATCTCGACCAGGGCCAACCGAACTTCCCGAAGCATATCCTGCCGGAATATCTTCAATCGATCGGCGTCAAGCACCGCATCGAGTATCGCGACACCTATTCGATCGTGAAGGAAAAGGTACCGACGGGGGCGACCTACTGTTCGCTCTGTTCGCGGCTGCGCCGCGGCAACCTCTATCGCATTGCGCGCGAAGAGGGGTGCGACGCACTGGTGCTCGGCCACCACCGCGAGGATATTCTCGAAACCTTCTTCATGAACTTCTTCCATGGTGGCCGGCTCGCCTCGATGCCGGCAAAGCTGCTGAACGACGAAGGCGATCTGATGTTGCTTCGCCCGCTCGCCTATGCGGCCGAGGACGATCTTTCCAAGTTTGCCTCCGCGATGGAGTTTCCGATCATCCCTTGCGACCTTTGCGGCTCGCAGGATGGTCTCGAGCGCAATGCGATGAAGGCGATGCTGGCCGATATCGAGCGGCGCATGCCCGGCCGCAAGGACACGATGCTGCGCGCGCTCGGTCACGTGAACCCGTCGCATCTGCTCGATCCCAAGCTGTTCGATTTCCTGTCCCTCACACCGGAGCCCAAAGAATGAGCCATTCCGTTGACATCGCCGGCCTTGCCAACCTCCTGCAGGAAGCGGCGGTCAAAGAGATCCTGCCGCGGTTCCGCAATCTTGATGCAGGCGATGTCCGGATGAAGTCCGAAGCGATCGATCTCGTGACCGAAGGCGACGAGGCGGCCGAACGGCTGATCAAGTCACGTATCGAAGAGGTGGCACCGGGCGCTCTGTTCGTCGGCGAAGAATCGGTAGCGGCCGATCCGACCCTTCTCGACAAGCTCAACGAGACCGATCTCGCCGTCGTCGTCGACCCGATCGACGGCACCTTCAACTTCGCCGCTGGCCTGCCGCTCTTCGGCGTGATGGCGAGCGTGGTCTCCAAGGGTGAGACGGTCGCTGGCATCATCTACGATCCGCTCGGCAACGACTGGGTGATCGCGGAGAAGGGCTCGGGCGCCTGGATGTGCCGCCCTGACGGCTCGCAGGAGCGTATGTCGGTGACGGCGGGCGTGCCGCTGGAAACCATGGTCGGCGGTGCCTCGACTGGCTTTTACCAGCAGGAAGCACGGCGCGAAGTCATGGCCAATATGGCCAAGGTGCGTATGGCCACCAGCTACCGCTGTGCGGCGCACGAGTATCGCATCTTCGCGGCTGGGCATCTGCACTTCCTGATGTACCAGAAGTTGATGCCCTGGGATCACTTGGCGGGAACGCTGATTTCGCAGGAAGCCGGTGCCTATGCGGCCCGCTTCGACGGTTCGCCCTATCTGCCTGCCCATCTCAACGGCGGCCTGCTGCTCGCGACCGACAAGGAGAGCTGGGAGACGCTTCGCCGCGAGGTCTTCACGGTCTAAGCCGTTTGAAGCCGACTGCAAATGAAAAGCCCGCCCGGATCGCTCCGGGCGGGTTTTGTTTTTGCCATGCGGCTGCCAATCACATATGGCCGCCACCGTGATCCATGGTGACGTCCTTGTCGCCAGGATGGGTGAAGAGCTTCCCCTTCTCGGCCCAGAGCGTCGCCAGAACCGTCAGAATGCCGAAGAGGGCAAAGCCGCCAAAGAGCGGCTGCAGCGTACCGTTGAAGAGCTGGCCGACGGTGCCGCCGATCAAGGCGCCACCGGTGGTCGAGACAAAGCCGGTGATCGCCGTCGCCGTGCCGGCAAGGTGCCCCATCGGCTCAAGGCTGATCGCGGTGAAGTTCGTCGCGATCACCGCAAAGAACATCAGGAGCACCGAGAACATCAGGTAGCTGACGACGAAGGCCGGCGTGCCGGAGAGCGACATCACGAAGCCGACGACCGAAAGCAGCGTGAACAGGATCATCGAGACGTGCGAGATCCGGCGCATGCCGAAGCTGCGGACGAAGAAGCCGTTGGCGAAGTTCGCGACCGCGATGCCGCCGGCCGTGCCGGCAAAGGCGATCGGCAGCCAGTCACCGAGGCCATAGACCTCGCCGAAGATCTGCTGAACCGTGACGATGTAGGCGCAGATGACCGCGGTGAAGAGCGTCATGCCGATCATGTAGCCGCAGGTGATGCGGTTGGTGAGAACGGTCTTGAAGCCCGAGGCAACCGCCCCGACGGAGAGCGGCATGCGCTCCTCGCGCGGCAGGGACTCCTTCATGCGGGAAAAGGCCCAGACGAACAGGATCGCGCCGATGACGCCGATCAGGATGAAGATCCAGTGCCAGTTGGCATAAAGGATCACGAGCTGGCCGATCGAGGGTGCAACGATCGGAACGATCATGAAGACGATCATGACATAGGACATGACGCGCGCCATCTCGCGGCCGCCGAAGCAATCGCGCACGATCGCCATGGTGGTGATGCGGATCGCGGCCGCGCCGATGCCCTGAATGAAACGCAGGATGAGCAGCGTCTCGAAGCTCTGGGTGAGAGCGGCGGCGAACATCGACACGGTAAAGAAGGCGAGGCCGCCGAGCAGCACGCGGCGTCGGCCGAAGGCATCGGAGAGGCTGCCGAAGAAGATCTGCGAAATGCCGAAGCCGAGGAAGAAGACGCCGATCACCAACTGGCTATCATTGGTGTTGGCGACGTTCAGAGACTGGCCGATCGCCGGCAACGCCGGCAACATGCTGTCGATGGCGATGGCGACACTCGCCGTCATGACGGCGATGGTGATGATGAACTCGACGATGCCCATGTTGAGGCGCTGAGCCCCGGAAACCCCGTCGATATGTTCGGATTGATTGGTGATGGTGGTCATTGGGTGAGCCCGTAAATTCTTCAAAAATGAGGACTGGCCGGTTCTGGGATCAACCGGCCGGCTGATGGTGCGGTTTGAAGAGCTTGCCGCGTTCGGCAATCAGAACGAAAACGAGACCGATTGCGGCGACAGTGAAGTAGCCAGTGGCGAGCGGCGTGGCTGTGCCGTCGAAGGACTGGCCGATGAAGGCTCCGATCACGCTGCCGCCGATCGTCTGCATGAAGCCGAGTACGGACGACGCTGTACCGGCAACGTGGCCGAGCGGCTCCATGGCCATGGCGTTGAAGTTCGGCGCGATCAGCCCGAACTGGAACATCGTGGCGCAGTAGAGGACCACGAAGACCGGGAAGGGCAGCGGCGCATAGAGCGAGGCCGACATCCAGACGAAGCTCGCCAGCGTGAAGCCGATGAGTGCCGCATGGGATAGCGGCCGCATGCCGAAGCGGCGGACGAGGCGGGAATTGGTGAAGGAAGCGACCGCCATCATACTGGCAAAGGCGGCGAAGACAAGCGGAAACCACACGCCGAGGTCGTAGACGCCGACGAGCACCTGCTGCGCCGAGTTGATGAAGCCGAACAGTGCACCAAGGATCACCGAGGTCGCGAGCGTGTAAAGCAGCGACACCCGGTTCGTCAGCACGATGCGGAAACCGCTGAGGATGACCGCCGGCGTGAAGGCGCGGCGATGGGCCGGATCGAGCGTCTCTCCGAGTTTCGACACGACGATTGCAATGTTCATCACGGCATAGAGTGCGACGACGACAAAGATCATGTGCCAATCGGCAAGGCTGATGATGAGCTGGCCGATCGAAGGCGCCACAACTGGCACGATCATGAACACCATCATGACCAGAGACATGACCTCAGCCATCTGTCGGCCGCCATAGACGTCGCGGACGATCGAAATGGTGATGACGCGCGTCGCCGCAGCACCGGCGCCCTGCACGAAGCGCAGCGCCAGCATGAGGCCGAAGCTCGGTACGATCGCGATCGCCAGCGCGCAGAGCGCATAGAGGGCAAGGCCGGCAATCAGCGGTGGCTTACGCCCGAAGCGATCCGAAAGCGGGCCGAAGAACAGCTGTGCCACCCCCATGCCGAGCAGATAGGCGGTGATGATGTACTGCCGCTCATTTTCAGAGGCGACGCCGAGGCTGGCTCCGATCTGCTGCAGACCTGGCAACATGATGTCAATCGAGATGGCGTTGGTTGCCATCAGCATGGCCATCAGCGCGATGAACTGGAATTTCGTGACCCCGGGCCGGGCGTCTTCGTTGGTCGTGCTGGTCATTTGCAAAAAGTCCTAGCGGCGCACCGGGCGCAAGCGAAACAGGTTGGTCCGGAGCAAATCCGGAAAAGAAGGGTGTCGGCTGACGCCATGCCAGCAGACATATCGAAATTGAGCGGGGGCAGCCGGGGCGATTGGAAACCAACCGCATGGACCGGGCCGGCATGAAGCGTAGGAAGCGTCGAGCGGCAGGGACCGGACTTTCCGGGCGCCAAGGGGCGAGGCGAGACCCTCTACAGGCAGCTTATGCCGAACGATCGCAACCGATTCATGACAGGCCGGACATCCGGCCCTTCGCTCCCCGAAGGAAGCACGCTCTGAACGTATCTTGGCGGCACCTGCGCGAATCGCACGCGCAAGTCCTTCTGAAGGACAACGAAAATTAGGCGATGCGGAATTACGGCCAGAATCAAAAAAGGCGGTTGCCCGCCTTCTCCGAAAGATCGGGACGAGGCGTCCTTAGATCAGGCGGCGGCGCCCTTGACGGCAACGCCCTGCGCCTCAAGGTGAGACTGCAGTTCTCCGGCCTGGAACATTTCACGCACGATGTCGCAACCGCCGACGAATTCGCCCTTGACGTAGAGCTGCGGGATCGTCGGCCAGTTGGAGTAATCCTTGATGCCCTGGCGCAGGTCAGCATCGGCGAGCACGTTGACGCCCTTGTAGTCGACACCGATGTAGTCGAGAATCTGGACAACCTGACCGGAGAAGCCGCACTGCGGGAACTGCGGCGTACCCTTCATGAAGAGCACCACATCGTTTGTCTTGACTTCGTTGTCGATGAATTCGTGAATTCCGCTCATCTCGTCTTCCTTCCTGCGCCGGCTTCAAGGGCCGGATATCGATTGGGTTCTAGATAGCATGCATATTGGTGATTTTCACCACCCAATCGCAACAAATATTGATGGGCCTCAAGATGTGGTTTTATTACCACTACAGCGCCGCGCGTCTTCTCAGGCGCGCAAAGGTCGCTGTAGCACTTTGATTTTCTGCATGTTTTCGTCCATAAATCCGCGACGAGTTAAGGAAACATGCAGTCAAGCGGTGCGGCGCCGGGTCTTGCTGCGCGCCGCAGCCGTTTTGCGACGGCTGACCTGCTTCTTGGCCGGCTTGCGAATGGCCGCTTCGAGGATATCCGCGAGGATGCCGCCGCCGGACGAAGTCGTCCGCGTCCGGCGCTTTGTCCGCTTGGTCGAGGTTCGCTTGACGCCGGTCTTCTTGAGGATTTCCTTCAATGCACTGTCAACGACGCCGCTGACGAGTTCCTTGATCAGGTCAGCCATTCCGGCTTACTCCGGCGCGCTCGTCTGCAGGGCGAGGGCGTGTAGAACACCGCCCATGTTGCCCTTGAGTGCGTTGTAGACCATCTGGTGCTGCTGCACGCGGGTCTTGCCACGAAACGCCTCGGCCACGACTTCGGCGGCATAGTGGTCGCCGTCACCGGCCAGATCGCGGATCGTGACCTTGGCACCGGGAATCCCTGCCTTGATCATGTCTTCGATGTCGCCTGGTGTCATGGGCATGATACGCCAACTCCCTTTTTATTCTGCAACGTCAGCAGCCTGCCGACGCCATCCATGAAATTAGGGAACCACGATTCAGGGGCGGAACGCAATTGCTGAATTGGGTGAGGGCGGCCAGTTGCTGGCGCCGGTACGATCAGATGATCACGCTTGATCGCGTCCCCAGATGACACCTTTCGAGGCATGCGAAGAGCCAGACGGGAGCCGCCGATCAGCGGCTCCCGTCGTCGTTTCTCAGTTCTCGGGAGCGAGATCGCCCTGCATGAATTCCGGGAACCAGCCTTCGTGGGTCGAGCGCAGCTCAGCGACCGAAACCGCCCTGGCATCGCCGAGCTTGACGGCATCGCCAGCGGTCTTGCCGATGACGGGCAGGGCAACGCCTGCGGCCTTAGCGCGGGCGGTAACCGCGTCGAGTGCGCCAGCGGCAACAGTTACGACGTAGCGGCCCTGATCTTCGCCATAGAAGGTCGCGATCGGGTCGTGACCGGCGACGGCATCAACCGTGGCGCCAATGCCCGAGGCCATCGCCATTTCGGCGACCGCAAGCGCCAGGCCACCCGACGAGCAATCGTGAACGGCCGTCACGAGGCCATCGATGATGAGGCTGCGGACGAAATCGCCGACCTTGCGTTCATGCGCCAGATCGACATGCGGCGCCGGACCGTCGGTACGGCCGTGAACGTCTCGCATGTAGACCGACTGGGCGATGTGGGCGCCCAGGCCAACAGGTGCACCGGCAAGCAGGATAGTTTCGCCTTCCGCAGCAAAGCGGATGCGCGCCATCTTCGACCAGTCCTTGATCAGGCCCACGCCGCCGATGGTCGGGGTCGGCAGGATCGCCTGGCCATTGGTCTCGTTGTAGAGCGAGACGTTGCCGGAAACGATCGGAAAGTCGAGCGCGGTGCATGCTTCGCCGATGCCCTTGATGGCATGGACCAGCTGGCTCATGATTTCCGGGCGTTCCGGGTTGCCGAAGTTGAGGTTGTCGGTGGCTGCCAGCGGCAGCGCGCCGGTTGCCGTCAGGTTGCGCCAGCATTCGGCGACCGCCTGCTTGCCGCCTTCGAACGGATCGGCTTCGACGTAACGCGGCGTTACGTCGGAGGAGAAGGCCAGCGCCTTGGAGACGTGACCCTCGACGCGCACGACGCCAGCGTCACCGCCCGGAAGCTGCAGCGAGTTGCCCTGGATCAGGGTGTCGTACTGTTCGTAGACCCAGCGGCGCGAGGAGTTGTTGGCCGAACCGACGAGCTTCACGAGTGCGTCGGCGACGTCAGCAGCCGGGATGTCGTTGGTTGCCAGCGGAGTCGAGGTCTTGGCAGGGGTCCAGGGACGATCATATTCCGGCGCTTCGTCGCCCAATTCCTTGATCGGCAGGTTCGCCACTTCTTCGCCCTGGTGCAGGATGCGGAAGCGCAGATCGTCTGTGGTCTTGCCGACGATCGCGAAATCGAGGCCCCACTTGACGAAGATCGCCTTGGCGACTTCTTCCTTGGCGGGCTCGAGCACCATGAGCATGCGCTCCTGGCTTTCCGACAGCATCATCTCGTAAGCGGTCATGCGTTCTTCGCGAACGGGAACGCTATCAAGGTTGAGCTCGATGCCGAGGTCGCCCTTGGCGCCCATTTCGACGGCCGAGCAGGTGAGGCCTGCCGCACCCATGTCCTGGATGGCGATGACCGCACCCGTCTGCATCAGCTCGAGGCAGGCTTCCAGCAGGCATTTTTCGGTGAAGGGATCGCCGACCTGCACGGTCGGGCGCTTCTCTTCGATCGACTCGTCGAACTCGGCCGAGGCCATGGTCGCGCCGCCGACGCCATCGCGGCCGGTCTTGGCGCCGAGATAGACGACGGGGAGACCTACGCCTTCGGCCTTGGAGTAGAAGATCGCATCGCTCTTGGCGAGACCGGCAGCAAAGGCGTTGACGAGGATGTTGCCGTTGTAGCGGGCATCGAACTCGACTTCGCCGCCGACGGTCGGAACACCGAAGGAATTGCCGTAGCCGCCGACGCCGGCAACGACGCCGGAGACGAGGTGGCGGGTCTTCGGATGGTCCGGCGCGCCGAAGCGCAGCGCATTCATCGCCGCAACCGGACGGGCGCCCATGGTGAAGACGTCACGCAGGATGCCGCCGACACCGGTCGCCGCGCCCTGGTAGGGTTCGATATAGGACGGGTGGTTATGGCTCTCCATCTTGAAGACGACGCAATCGCCATCATCGATATCCACCACACCGGCATTTTCACCCGGACCCTGGATGACGCGCGGGCCTTTGGTCGGCAGCGTGCGCAGCCACTTCTTCGAAGACTTGTAGGAGCAGTGCTCGTTCCACATCGCCGAAAAGATGCCGAGCTCCGTGAAGGTTGGCTCGCGCCCGATCAGGCTCAGGATGCGCTCGTATTCGTCGGGCTTCAGCCCGTGCGATGCGATGAGGTCCGGGGTGATGGGGCGGGTGTTCGAAATCGTCATCGTCGACCGTCAAATCCTTCGGGCGGCGCGCAATCCACTTAAGAGGAATATGGCGCGTGCGAACCGCAACAGACACAGGGAGCGCTTTGCGGCTTCTTTAGCCTATGCTGCGGCGCGGCGCGACAGAAAAATACCGGCGATCAACAGCGGTTGACGCCCGTATAAAGCTTTGCAGAAGGCAGTGCGGCGACCAGCGTCAGAACTTGTAGCCGAGCGCAAGGCCGGCGCGTGTCAGGCCGTTGTTCGGACCGTCGCACAGATTGGCATGCGAAGCATGTTCCACGGTCGCCGAGACGTTCCAGTGCTCGTCAAGGCGGACGCCGGCAGCAGCGTATTCGCGGAAGAGGACGCGGCAGCCGAGTTGGGGACCGGAACCATTGGGTTCATCGAGGTCGCCGTCATGAATCGTGCCGCCGGCGCCGAATTCGACAAACAGGCGCTGAGTCATGTCGAAGGTCCAGCTCAAACCGCCATAGGCCTGATTGACCCCGTTAGACGACGTCGCAACCGCTGCGCCGGCATAGACCCGGGGCGCAGCAGTTTTTCGCCGAGGTCGGTCGCCCCATCGGCGTCGAACGGGTCGAAATACACGGTGAATGACGGAAAGACCCCGTCTTCCTGCTTATCGCCGGCGGCGATCGACGTCGTCACGCCGAAGCGCATTTCGTCGAAAACACCGTCCGCGGCAAGAGCCGGTGCGGCGGCGGTCAACGTGGTGGTGGCGAGAAGAAGATATGCGATGCGATGCGACAAGGCGGGGCTGAACGGTAGCGGCATGCGGAATCCTTAGAGGCGAATCATGTGCGCAAACTGCTAAAGTAGTATGTTGCTCAACCTTGCCCGAAAGTCACCCCGTGGATTTCTATAGTCACTCAAAACTGTCGTAGCCCGCCCGCCCGCTGTCGAGCAGCCGCTTCAGCGCCTGAAAACCTGCTCTTACCTGGGCTCGGTCCGGCGGCGAGGAAAAACCGATGCGAATGCGATGGAAAACGCGGTCGGTTCGTCCGGCCTTGAACTCGTCCTCGTCGTCGACAAGCACACCCTCCTGCAAAGCCGCCTGCTTGAAGGTACCTGAAAGCCAGGGGTCGGGCAGCTTCATCCAAAGGAACGGAATACAGGGGTGCGAGGTGAACTCGATGCCTTCGAAAATTTCGCGGGCCATCGCCTCGCGGGCGCGCACCTCTTCAATGCCCTTGCTGCGCAGGATTGCAGCCGAACCGGAAAGCACGAGGCGCGCGCAGAGCTCAGCGAGAATGAACGGCAAGCCGCCGCTCACCATTTTGTGGGCAATGCGAATACGCTGGCTGAAATGCGGAGGGCAGGCGACCCAGCCGCCACGGACACCGGCAGCGACCGACTTCGAAAGACCGCCAACCAGGAAGGTGCGTTCCGGCGCAAGCTCGGCCAAGAGCGGCGTCTGATCACCGGTCATGGCGCCATAGAGATCGTCCTCTACAAGCCAGACACCGTATTTGCGGGCGATGTCGGCGATCGCCTGGCGGCGCGCAAGCGGCATGACGGCAACCGTCGGGTTTTGTGCGCTGGGCATCAGGAACGCGAGCTTCGGATGCTGCTGCGCGCAGACGCGCTCGAAATCCTCGGGGATCATGCCAAACTCGTCGCTTTCGACCAGCGTCGTCCGGCGACCGACCAGGCCGGCGCTGCGGCTCACCTGCGAATAGGTGAGCGTCTCGAAGGCGATACGGTCGCCAGGCGCGGTAACCGCAGTGATGACGGCAACCACACCCGCATGGGCACCGAGCGTCGGCACGATGTTTTCCGGCTTCGGGCGGAAGCCGCCGCGCGCCAGCCATAGGCAACCCGCCTCGAACCAATGGTCCGGGAAGTTGCGGGCGTAGCTTGCGATGTCCGCATGGTGGTCGTGACTGATCTCGCCAAGCACCTCGCTCAAGACCGTGCCCTGGCCGATATCGGGCGCCGCTGTGCTGTCGAACCTCAACTTGCCGGCAGGCGCCACAAGCGGCCGGGTGCCGGCGAGCGAAGTCGTCAGCGGATCCGCCTGCTCCGGCGGACGGCTTTCGGGATGATCTAGTACATAGGTGCCGCGACCGACTTCACCGCTCACAAGTCCGCGTTCGCGGACGATGTTATAGGCGCGTCCAATCGTGCCGATTGTCACGCCGATGTCGTAGGCGAGGTTGCGCTGCGGTGGCAATTTGGCGCCGACGGGCAGGGCGCCGTTGCCAATTGCCTGTTCGATCTGGTCAGCAATTCGCGCATAGAGCGGACCGTGACCCTGCTGAATGTCTGGGAGCCAATTTGTCATAGTGACAATTCTTTAGATTACAGCGCGAAATATGTCAATTATCACCAAGACAACGATAGCAATCGCTGCATTGGGGTTATCAATGAGTACAATAGATACAATTTGTTTGTCCCGCCCGGAAGCGAAATCCGTTGAGCGCACCAGCACATTGTTTGGTGGCGACTATTCGGAGGAACGCGAAAGCGTGCTGAGGCGCCTATGGGGGCTCTATTGCGAACTGGCGGCGAAGCGACGCGGTCGCATGGCGCTCGGGGAAATGAGCGATTGGCAGCTTAGGGACATCGGTGTTTCCGAGAGGGACGCGCGCCAGGAATCGACTGTCCCGTTCTGGCGCTAGCCTTTCGGGCAAGAACCACTCAAGAACAATACAAAAGGGCCGGCGCATCGCTGAGGTGCACCGGCCCTTGGATCAATTCGCCAATTCGACTGAGGTCTACTTGCAGCCCTGTCCGCCGGCAGCCCAGCGCTTGATATCGGCGGCCATGCGCGTGCCGACGGGTTCGCTCATTAACGGTCCGAAGGCCTGCAGGCGTGCCGGGTTGCCCTCAGCCTGAACGACGGCGAGCGGGCGTGCTTCCGGCGATTTGCGCGGCACGATCAGTATGCGCGGGCGGCCGGAGAAGGAATTAAGCTCCGGCGCCAGGCGATAGGACTTGAACTCGGAATCGCCCGATTTGAACCAGCAGCCGTTGGCGCCAAGCGCCACGCGCTCCATGGTCGGCAGTGCCGCCGTGTTCGGGCTCGGCGCCGGCGGCTTCGGCGATTGGCACGAAGCGAGAAGGGCCAGGCCAAACGTTGCGCAGGCAAGGCCGGCCAGGCGTGCAGGGACAAATGAAGGCATCGACGGTCTCGCTCGCATTTGGGGGATGGGTCGGATGCCTTCTATCAGCCGGATGGTTAAGCGGCGATTACTTCGAGCGCAGACGCAAAGAGGCCGCGGCCGTCGGAGCCGCCATGCGCCGCTTCGATCAGGTTTTCCGGATGCGGCATCATACCGAGCACGTTACCCTCGGCATTCATCACGCCGGCGATATCGTTCATCGAACCGTTCGGGTTGGTGCCTTCGGCATAGCGGAACACCACCTGGCCATTGCCTTCGATCGTCTTCAGCGTCTCGGCATCGGCGAAGTAGTTGCCGTCGTGGTGGGCGACCGGCGAGCGGATGATCTGGCCCTTCGAGTAGGCGCGGGTGAAGTCGGTGTCGGCATTGACCACTTCGAGCTTGATCTCGCGGCAGACGAACTTCAGCGAGGCATTGCGCATCAGCGCGCCCGGCAGGAGGCCGGCCTCGACGAGGATCTGGAAGCCGTTGCAGACGCCGAGAACCTTGACGCCCTTTTCCGCCTTGGCCTTGATCGCCTGCATGACCGGCATGCGCGCTGCGATCGCGCCACAGCGCAGATAGTCGCCATAGGAGAAGCCGCCCGGGATGACGATCAGATCGACATCGGGGATATCCGTTTCCGTCTGCCAGACGGTGACCGGAGCCTTGCCGGAAATCTTGGTGAGGGCCGCGATCATGTCGCGGTCGCGGTTGAGGCCCGGAAGCTGAACGACGGCTGACTTCATATCTCTGTCTCCGTTAGCGGCGAGATCAAATCTTGATGCCCCACCCCGACGAGCCAGGCATCTCCCGATCGCAGCACCGCTCCGTTGGGCGTTCGTGCTGCTTCGGCGTTTCTTAACGTCTGGATCCGCGCCCGAAGGCACGGACCGATCTTCATGCCTGATCGATCAGGCGAACGAGATGCTGTAGTTCTCGATCACCGTGTTGGCGAGCAGCTTTTCGCACATCGCCTTGAGGTCTTCTTCGGCCTTGGCCTTGTCTGTGGATTCGATCTGCAGATCGAAAACCTTGCCCTGACGGACCTGGCCGATGCCGTCGAAGCCGAGTGCGCCGAGCGCACCTTCGATTGCCTTGCCCTGCGGGTCGAGAACGCCGTTCTTCAGCGTCACGGTTACACGTGCCTTGATCACTTTGATTTTCCCCGAAAGTTATTTCACCAGAACCGGACCGGTGCCGCGCACGGGTTCGTTCTCGTTCATGATGCCAAGACGGCGGGCGACTTCCTGGTAGGCCTCGACGAGGCCGCCAAGGTCGCGGCGGAAGCGGTCCTTGTCGAGCTTCTCGCGGGTCTCGATGTCCCAGAGACGGCAGCTATCCGGCGAGATCTCGTCGGCGAGCACGATGCGCATCATGTCGCCCTCGAACAGACGGCCGCACTCGATCTTGAAGTCGACGAGCTGGATGCCGACGCCCAGGAACAGGCCCGAAAGGAAGTCGTTGATGCGGATGGCGAGCGCCATGATGTCGTCGAGTTCCTGGGGGCTTGCCCAGCCGAAGGCGGTGATGTGCTCTTCGGAGACCATCGGGTCTTCCAGTGCATCGGCCTTGTAGTAGAACTCGATGATCGAACGGGGGAGAACGGTGCCTTCCTCGATGCCGAGGCGCTTGGACAGCGAGCCGGCGGCAACGTTGCGCACGACGATCTCGAGGGGGATGATCTCGACTTCCTTGATCAACTGCTCGCGCATGTTAAGCCGGCGGATGAAGTGCGTGGGGATGCCGATCTTGTTGAGATGCGTGAAGATGTACTCGGAAATACGGTTGTTCAGCACGCCTTTGCCGTCGATGACGTCATGCTTTTTCTTGTTGAAGGCGGTCGCGTCGTCCTTGAAGAACTGGATGAGCGTGCCCGGCTCCGGACCCTCATAGAGGATCTTGGCCTTGCCCTCGTAGATACGGCGGCGACGATTCATGGATTCTGTCTCTGTGGTTGTTGGCGCTCTTGGGTCGCGCGCGTGGAATATCTCTCGGGGTCCATAACTGAAAAGAACGGATTTCACAATCGGCGTATCTTCCCGTCCCCTGATTTGCATAGGGCGCCCGCGCGTCTCTACCTGGACGCGTCAAGGTCGCCGTGTCACTTTGGGTGCTGCGACGTTTGTAGTCCTTGAATCGAAGGCGATTTCAGGAACCATACGGAGGGTAACATGAAAGTCATCAAACCGGAAAACTACGCATTGCAGTTTGACCTCCGTTTTGGTTTATGGCGATAACTGTTTCCGGCATGGAATTTTCAGGGAGATCGATTGATGACGACGATGCAGGATCGCGAAAAGGCCTTCGAGGCGAAGTTTGCGCTGGACGAAGAGCTGAAGTTCAAGGCTGAAGCGCGCCGCAACAAGCTTGTCGGTCTCTGGGCTGCCGGTCTGCTCGGCAAGGCCGACGCCGACGCCTACGCCAACGAAGTGGTGGTTGCCGACTTCGAAGAGGCCGGCCACGAAGACGTCGTCCGTAAGATCAAGGCCGACTTTGACGCTGCAGGCGTTGCCCAGACGGAAGATCAGATCCGCTTGCGGATGCTCGAGCTTCTCGGCGAAGCCGTCCAGCAGATCCAGAACAAGTAAGCCTTCAGGCACCAATGCCGACCGTTCACGCCCGGCCATGAAGCCGGGCGTTTTTATTTGTCCTCCGTGCCGAAGACCGGCTTCCATCCGCGCCGCAGGCGCCGTTCAAGCTCCAGACGATCCATCGGGCGGGCCAGCGCGTAGCCCTGCAGCACATCGCAGCCGAGATCGCGCAGCATCGCCGCATGCTCCCAGGTCTCGACGCCTTCGCCGACGACCTCGATGTTGAGCGAATGGCCGATGTCGATGATCGCGCGGACCAGCTTAGCCTGTTTCGGGCTCTCCGTGATCGGTCCGACCAGCGCCCGGTCGATCTTCAGCCGCGCCGGATTGAGATTGAGCAGGCCGATGATCGAGGCGTGCCCGGTGCCGAAGTCGTCGATCTCCACCTCGATCCCAAGCGCGCCGAGGGCCGAGATGGTTTCGGCGATTTCATCTTCCGGATCGTCGAGGAAGATGGATTCGAGCAATTCGAACGAGAGGACGCCAGGGGCGATCTGCAGATCACGCAGGTCGGTGATCAGGCCGGGATCACGCAGGCGCGGCGACGACATGTTGACCGAGATCTTGGGAATGGCGAGGCCGGACTGCCGCCAGGACTGAAAGTCGGCATAGGCGAGCTCCACGACCTTTCGGTCGATGGCCGGCAGGACATTGATCTCCTCCGCGACCTTCAGGAAATGGAAGGGGGCGAGCACCCCGCGCTCAGGATGGTTCCAGCGGACCAGAGCCTCGACACCGGTTATCTCGAGCGAACGCGCATCGAACTGCGGCTGATAGTAAACCGTGAACTGCCCTTCCTCGATCGCCTGGCGAATATCGTCGCCGATCCGTTTGGCCGTCAGAATTTGTGTCTGGATCTGTTCAGAAAAGGCTTCGACCCGGTCCCGGCCGAGGCTCTTTGCCCGGTAGAGCGCGATGTCGGCATTCATCAACAACTGCTTCGCATCGAAATCGTCATGCCCTTTCCAGGCAATGCCGATGCTCGCGCCCAGGCGGCAGAGCTGGCCCTCGTAGGGAATGGGGCGACGGAAGGCGTGCACGATGCGCTCGGCAAGCTCGGAGAGCTGCGGCAGGTTGCGACCGCGGCGGCAGAGAATGACGAATTCGTCGCCGCCGATACGGGCAATGAAATCGTCATGTCGAGCGTGCGCGCGAAGGATGGCAGCGGCATGGGTCAGCATGGCATCACCAGCCTGGTGCCCAAGCGTGTCGTTGATCTGTTTGAAACGATCGAGGTCGATATGCAGGATGGCGTTGACCGCGACGTTTTCCGCCAGCATCTGGTCAAGGTAGCGCCGGTTGGGCAGATCCGTCAGGTAGTCGTGCAGGGCGTTGTATTCGATCCTTATCCGCGCCAGCTCGAGCTCGCGGTTGCGCGCTTCGGCGGAAGCCTGGGCCTGGCGCAAGTCCTCCTGCAATGCGATGTCTTCGGTGACGTCCCAGTTCGCCCCGATGAGCTTTCGCGTCCCGAGATGATCGATATAGGTCGCCGCATTGGAGCGGATATGCCGGATCGTGCCGTCCGGGCGCACGATCCGAAAGGCATTGCTATAGGGCTTGCCGGAAGCGATGCCTTCGTTGGTCCGAGCGATGACCTTGTCGCGGTCGTCGGGATGCAGGGTGTTTTCCCAGGATTCGGAGCTCGGCGGCCCATCACTTGGGTCGAGGCCGTAGATCTCGAACATGCGCTCGTCCCAGTCGTCCCTCTGGGCGTCGAGGTTGAAGTCGAACACGCCGATCTTCGAAACGCCGAGAGCGAGCCTCAGGCGGCGAGAGACCTCTTCGAGACGGGCCTCCGCCTCCTTGCGCGCCGTGATGTCCGTGTCCGTCCCGATGATGCGGGAGGGTCTGCCATCCGGCCAATAGGCAACTGACGCGCCACGGCTCTCGATCCAGACCCAATGCCCGTCCGCATGGCGCTCGCGGTACTCGAAGGTGTTGAACACAGCCTCGCCAGAATCCTGGCGCTCGATTGCGGCACGCACATGCGCGTGGTCGTCGGGGTGGACGTTCTGGATCCAGGTCTCAAGACTACCGTCGACTTCGGCATCGTCGGGCAGGCCACGAAGCCGCTTCCAGGTGGTGGAGTAAAACAGGTTCCCGGTTTCGAAGTCGTGATCCCACACGCCTTCAAGTGCGCTGTCGAGCGCATATTTCCAGCGGGTTTCGTCGTTGCGAAGACCGGCGATTTCGTCGACGAGCTCATGGGCGGGGAGCATCAGCAGGAGAAAGGCGTCCTGGTCGGCAAAAAGCACAGGTGACCAGGAGACAAGCATCGGCAGCGGACCGGAGAGGCTTTCGAAACGGAGCGTCGTGGACGCGGTCGTCGTGGGCGGCAAGATGTTCCGCGCCGGCAACAGCGGCCGGTCCTCATCCAGCACGAGATCTGCGAGAAGGGCTTTGCGGAGCGAAGCGGGTGTCCTTAGCAGCAGTTCGCCGGCGCGCGCGTTGGTCGTTAGGATCCGTCCCAGATCATTGGCAATGATTGCTCCGGCCGGCAAGCGCTCCAGAGCGGCCTGCGTGAGAACATCCGAATTCGCCGGCGCGCCACGCGCACCTTTGGTGAGACCTTCGTTGACGGCCACTTATCCCATGTCCAGCGTTTGCGGCCGCATTTCCAAGGCACGGGAGCCGGAAATCAGGCTGCAAATCAAGATTCGACAGCGCTCAACGCCCTTTGACGACGAGTCACGTTGCCATGCCGACCGATGATGACCGCGGACAATGAACGTCGGATTAATGGGAAGTCGCAGCAGCCGTCAACCGGGGCGGCGAAGCATCAGGGCTTCAGGCGGCTCAGGAACTGAGCGAACACCATCGTTCCCTCCGGCCAGGGGCCATGCCCGGACTCGGTGTTGATATGGCCCGATTCGCCGGCGTCGACGAGCAGCGAACCCCAGGCCTTGGCGATATCGTCTGCGTGTTCGTAGGAACCGAAAGGATCGTTGCGGCTTGCAACCATCAGCGACGGGAACGGCAGGGGATCACGCGGATAGGGGCCGAATGTCATCAGATGCTTCGGGCGGATCGTCGGATTGGCCACATCCGGAGGTGCTACCAGGAAGGCGCCAGCGATCGGCTTGTTGAAGTGGGGCAGGGCGTGCACCGCAGTCGCGACGCCAAGCGAATGGGCGACGATGACGACCGGCTTTTCCGCCGCATTGACCTCTTCGATCATGCGCGCCACCCAATCTTCACGCACGGGCTTTGCCCACTCCGCCTGCTCGACGCGGCGCGCGGTGGACATCTTGCGCTCCCAGCGGGTCTGCCAGTGCTCCGGTCCGGAGTTGGTGTAGCCAGGGACAATGAGGATATGGGCGTCGGATACTTTCATAGTGGCCGCGATGTGGCGCTGAAAGCGGCCGAAGTCAAGACCTGCAACGCCGTGCGCTATTTGAGAGGCGCCATGGTCGCCGCAACACTTCGAAGGACTGTTGTTTTCATCCCTGGATCGGTGACGACCTGGAGAAACAGGCAGCAGGCGACAGCGCCTTCATTTTCTGTATAATCGGCATGACGGTCGCGGTTGGTGCGACTTTGTTTCGTCGCATCTCTGTTCCGCGGCCGCTCTAGTTCGTTGAGGAGTGAGCCATGACAACATTCCATGTTCTGTCGGGGGCGGATGCGAGTGTCGCCCACCCCGGGATAAAGAAGATTGGTGTCTCGGATGTGTTCGACGCCTTGCGTCTCGGATTTGAAGATTTTCGCGAAAAGCCGTCGCACTACGTCTTTCTATGCCTGATCTACCCGATTGCCGGCGCCGTGCTGATTACCTGGAGCGCAGGCGCAAACATGCTGCCGCTGCTTTATCCGCTGGTCTCGGGCTTTGCCCTGATCGGCCCTGTCGCGGCGATCGGTCTTTACGAAATCAGTCGACGGCGTGAACTCGGCATGGACTATTCATGGCCGCATGCGCTTCGCCTGCATCGCTCTCCAGCCTTGCCATCGATCATGGCCGTTGCCGCCATGCTTTTCGTGGTCTTCATTGTTTGGCTGCTGGTGGCCCAGGCGCTCTACGTACAAATCTTCGGGGCCGAACCGCCGGCTTCGATCGCTGCCTTCTGGAACGGCATCATCGGTACCGAACAGGGCTGGAACCTGATCCTCGTCGGCAACGCCGTCGGCTTCGTCTTCGCGGTCATCGTGCTCGCGACAACGGTCGTATCCTTCCCCTTGCTGATCGATCGCGATGTCGGCGCCGTCGCGGCGGTGGAAACGTCGATCCGCGCGACCCTCGTCAATCCGGTACCCGTCGCGCTCTGGGGCTTCATCATCGCGGCTGGCTTGGTGATCGGCTCGATCCCGGTCTTCGTCGGTCTTGCCGTCATCATGCCGATCTTCGGCCACGCCACATGGCATATCTATCGCAAGATGGTGGAGCCAGGTCCGCGCGCCGGTTCACGATAGGCGAGTCACGGCGCAACCTATCAACGCGAAAAGCGCCGCAGGTCAATCGACTTGCGGCGCTTTCAAGCGTGAGCGAAGACCGGTCTTACGGCTTAGCGAAAGTACTTGTAGTAGGAGGAAATCTGCGCCGCCGTGTTGGACGACAGATTGAGCTTGATGCCGATCTTGTCGCCGCGGTACCAGCGTACCATGCCGGTCAGGAAGCCCAGTTCCTCGCTCCTGATCGTCACTTCCTGCCCCGTCTTGGCGCCGATGTCGAAATAGAGCTGGAAACAGATGCCTTCGTCCGAAAGGTCCTTGACGACGCCGTTGCTGGACCCGGTCTTGCAGGTGACCATGCCAGTGATCTTCGTCTGTGTGCGTGCTCCCGCACGCTCCGTACTGTCCTTGTAGGCCATGTGATCCTCGAACCTGAATTGACAGGCCCGGATCGTCACACACGATCACTGAATATCGCGCTAAAAGAAATGCCCGCATTTGAGCGATGTGCGCCAAATGCGGGCATATTCATGAGGCGCAACGCGGGCGTGTGACCCGCGCACTGTCAGGCTCAGCCGAAGACGCGCTTGAAAATCGTGTCGACGTGCTTGGTGTGGTAGCCAAGATCGAACTTCTCGCGGATGTCTTCCTCGGAAAGCGCCGCACGGACTTCCGTATCGGCCAGCAGTTCCTCAAGGAAGTCCTTGCCCTGTTCCCAGACCTTCATGGCGTTGCGCTGCACGAGGCGGTAGGCATCCTCACGCGATACCCCTGCCTGGGTCAGCGCCAGCAGCACGCGCTGCGAATGAACCAGACCGCGGAACTTGTTCATGTTCTTGATCATGTTCTCGGGGTAGACGAGCAACTTGTCGATCACGCCGGTCAGGCGGGCAAGCGCGAAGTCGAGCGTCACCGTCGCATCCGGTCCGATCATGCGCTCGACGGAGGAGTGCGAGATGTCGCGCTCGTGCCAGAGGGCAACGTTTTCCATTGCGGGTACCGAGAAGGCGCGGACCATGCGGGCGAGACCCGTCAGGTTCTCGGTCAGAACAGGGTTGCGCTTGTGCGGCATTGCCGACGAGCCCTTCTGGCCCGGCGAGAAATACTCTTCGGCTTCGAGCACTTCGGTGCGCTGCAGGTGACGGATTTCCGTCGCCAGGCGCTCGATCGACGAGGCGATGACGCCGAGGGTGGCGAAGTACATGGCATGACGGTCGCGCGGGATGACCTGTGTCGAAACCGGTTCCGGCTTCAGGCCAAGCGCCTTGGCGACATGTTCTTCCACGCGCGGATCGATGTTGGCGAAGGTGCCGACGGCGCCGGAGATCGCGCAGGTGGCGACTTCCTCACGTGCGGCCAGCAGGCGTTGCTTGCAGCGGTCGAACTCGGCATAGGCAAGCGCCAGCTTGACGCCGAACGTCGTCGGTTCGGCGTGGATACCGTGCGAACGGCCGATCGTCACCGTGTCCTTGTGTTCAAAAGCGCGGCGCTTCAGAGCTTCGAGCAGATGCTCGAGATCCGCGAGCAGCAGATCGGTCGCGCGGACGAGCTGGACGTTGAAGCAGGTGTCGAGCACGTCGGACGAGGTCATGCCCTGGTGGATGAAGCGGCTGTCCGGGCCGACGAATTCGGCAAGATGCGTCAGGAAGGCGATGACGTCATGCTTGGTGACGGCTTCGATCTCATCGATGCGCGCGACGTCGAAGGTGGCAGCGCCGCCCTTCTCCCAGATCGTGCGGGCCGCATCCTTCGGGATCACACCGATTTCGGCAAGCGCATCGCAGGCATGAGCCTCGATCTCGAACCAGATGCGGAACTTGGTTTCCGGCGACCAGATGGCCACCATTTCCGGACGGGAGTAGCGCGGGATCATGGGCTTTAGCTTTCGTCGTCAGTGGAGGATGGCCGTGCCTCTAGCAAAGATAGCCGTGAAGCTCAACGCGTTTGGCTCGTGCGCTCGCTCGCCAGCCACAGGCTGACGCCGACGAGTATAGCACCACCGAGGGGCAGATAGAGGCGAAGCCCCATCACCAGAAACTGGTAGAACGCGATGAGCGAGGTGAAGGCGAGCTGGAAAAACCAGGTCCTGGTGCCGGCAGGCGCGTGCCATTGGGCGTAAAACTGCCGGTAGTCGAGAGCATAGAGCATCGCCGTCATCGCGACGGTGCCTAGCGAAAGGAAGAAGAAGTAAGCCGCAAAACGCGTTTCCGGCCGACGCCCCAAGGCTGCAAGTCGAGCCAGGAACAGCGATGGCGCCCAGGCCAGAAGCGCCCCGAAGCCGAAGATCAGAAGCAGCTCGGACAGATGAAAGGTGAGAGCACGCTCGCGAAGCCAGAGGCCGCACCAGGCCGAAAGCACCATCGCGCCGCCCCAGAGCGGCGCACCGATGACAAGCTCCCGCATCGTCGGAAGGGATTGGGCGAGCCGGCGTCGACGCAGGACGCCTACCGGCGCCAGATCTGCTTTTGCCTCGACGCCGGCCGCCGCATCGCTCATTTCGCGATCCGGGTCGGGATCGCGATCCAGCGTCCATCGGTTGTGCCTTCGAAGCCGAGCGACTTGACGAGAACCATGATGACATGGGTATCGGAGCCGTCGTCATTCCGATGGGTGACAGCGCCACCGACCTGATAGCCGGTGGGGCAGCGGCGGCTCTCGGGCAAGCGGCTATCGTCCTGCAGGACGTCGGTCGCCGGCTTGCCGGCCTTCATCGTCATCGACAGACGAAAGCCTTTGACCTCCTTCAGGAAGTCCTTGCAGATGCCTTCCGGCTCGAAGGTTTTCTCTTCGAGCGTTACCGAATAGGTCTCGCGGAACCCTTCGTCGGCCGCAAAGGAATCGTAGGTCAGCGCCAGCGGCTTGGCGTTCGCCTCGGTGATCGGATTGAAGGCGGCAAGCAGCCCGGGTGCATCAGCCAGGCGATAGGCGTCGATCAAGGGTGCCGCACGGCGGCGTGCCTCGTGACGCGCCTTGGAGAGCGGGCTGCCATCTTCGCGGCTGACGGCGCGCACCGGCGCACCGGGCAAGAAGCTGTCATTGCGCGTATCGATCACATAGATGGTCGAATAGGGAAAGCCGGAGCCATCCTGAACGCCGTATTCCTCGAAGGCGAAGACATTGCCGTCGGCCGAAAAGCCGATCGGCTGGAGCGCGGCATAGTCGCCCGCCAAGGCCGGCGCTGCGGCTGCCGCAGCGCCCAGCAAAAGCACGCCGGGCAGTGCCGCGCGCGGCGTCATCGATAGGCCTTCTCTGCCGGCGTGCGGATCGCCTCGATCGCCGTGCGATAGGCTTCGACGGAGCCGCCCTTGAAGATCGCCGAACCGGCGACGAGAACGTTGGCGCCGGCGCCGGTTGCGAAAGCCGCCGTGTCGGGCGTAATGCCGCCGTCGACTTCGATCTCGATCGGACGATCGCCGATCATCGCCTTGATGCGGCGAATCTTTTCCGCCGTAGCTTCGATGAACTTCTGTCCGCCAAAGCCCGGGTTCACGGTCATGACCAGGATGAGATCAACCTGATCGAGCACGTATTCGATGGCGCTTTCCGGCGTTGCCGGGTTGAGCGAGACACCGGCCTTCTTGCCGAGCGACCGGACGGTCTGCAGCGAACGGTGAAGGTGCGGACCGGCTTCGGCATGCACGGTGAGGATATCGCAGCCGGCTTTCGCAAAGGCTTCGAGGAACGGATCGGCGGGCGAAATCATCAGGTGGCAATCGAACGTCGCATCGGTGTAGCGGCGCAACGACTTGATCACGTCGGGGCCGAAGGTGATGTTCGGCACGAAGTGCCCGTCCATGACATCGAGATGGATCCAGTCGGCGCCGGCATCGACGACGTCGCGGACTTCCTGTCCGAGCTTGGAGAAATCGGCCGCCAGGATCGACGGAGCAATGCGGATAGGATGGGTCATGGCGCACTCCAGCGTGTTTTCCGCGCAATAGCACCGGCTGGCCGCGCAAACAACATGCCTGCGATCAAAGCTGCGTCAGCTGAGCTGCGACCAACACGGCATGAGGTCGTTTTCGGCCGGGGCCGCGTCATGAACGCCACGGGCGATGGCGCGTGCCATCGTCGATGCCGCCACCGCGCCGAGGTCGATGAAATCCTCAAGTGTGGGGGTCTTGCCGCTGGCGCCGGTGGCAAGCGCAAAGATGAGATCGCCGTCGAGCGGCGTGTGCGCCGGCCAGAGCGCTCGGGAAAAACCGTCATGGGCGGCGATTGCCAGGCGCTTCGCTTCGGCCTTTGTGAGCACTGCATCCGTCGCGATGACGGCGATCGTCGTGTTGGCGGCTGCGGACTGCCGGTCGCGGAACTTGATGCGGATATCGGCGGCGTCAGCGGGCAGGGGATGCGGCAGGCCGAGCGCACCGAACTCGCCATCAAGCTCGAAGGGTGCGGACCAGAAATGCCTGCTATCTCCAACGGTCGCCGAGCCGAGCGCGTTGACCGCGACGAGCGCGCCGATGGTGATGCCGCTTGGCAGAACGGTCGATGCCGAGCCGAGGCCGCCCTTGAAGGCGGCGGTCAGAGCGCCGGTACCGGCGCCGGCGGTTCCGGTCGCGAACGACGGGCCGGCGCGACGAACCGCCTCGAAGCCGAGTTCGCGATAGGGCGGGTAACGTCCCCAGTCCTTGTCGCCGCCGTTGATCAGGTCGAACAGGATGGCGGTGGGCACGATCGGTATCCGGTGCGGACCGACGGCAAAGCCGCGGCCCATTTCTCTTAGCGCGGCCTGGGCTCCGGACGCAGCATCGAGGCCAAAGGCCGAACCGCCGGAAAGCACCAGGGCGTCGACTGTCTGCACCGTATTGTGCGGGTCGAGCAGATCGGTTTCCCGCGTTCCCGGCGCGCCGCCCAGCACCTGAACCGCAGCGGTTGCCGGGGGATCGCAGAGGATGGCGGTGACGCCGGATTTCAGCCGGTGATCCTCGGCATTGCCGACCGTCAGGCCCTCAACGTCGGTAATCAGGTTCAGCGGTCCGGTGCGCATCATTGGGCGGTTCCTTCGGCAGGCGCGGGCACGAAGCGGCTGCCTTGCCACTGCATCAGGCGATAGGGATTTTCGGCGCGCTCGTGCTGCGCGTTGAAGGCAATGGGGCCGAGCACGGTCGGATAGGGTCCTTTGGCGAATGCGTCGAGAAGGGGCTTGTCGTCCTTTTCCGCCTGGTCCTTGGCTTGCTCGAGCAGGGAGACCGCCGCAAAGGCGGACAATACGTAGCCATCCGGTTCGGTTCCGGCGGCGCGCAAGGCATCCGCGACCGGTTTGCCCTCGGGCGATTGCGATGCGTCCGGCAAGGTGACCGCGAAAACGCCATCGGCGAGCGGCACGGTGAGATCGGCGGCATTCAGCGCATCGCCGCCGAGCAAGGCGAGGCTCGCGCCTTCGCCTTGCGCATCGCGCGCGATCACCGCCGTGTCCTGCCTGTCGCCGCCGGTAAAGACATGGGTCGCGCCGCTCTTCACCAGTCGCCGCACCAGGTTGACCTGCTGCTCCTGGGCGGGCCGATAGGTGTCGGTGAAGACCGGTGTCAGCCCAATTTCGCCGAGGGCGGAGCGTACGCTTTCAACCAGTTCCCGGCTGTGGATGGTTCCATCGTCGATCAACGCGATCGGCTTGTCCTTCCAGCGCTGGACGATGGTGTCGACGATGCTGGCAGCCTCGGCGTTACCGCTCGGCGCAAGACGGAAGAGCGGCCACTTCTTCTTCAGCGCATCTTCCATCAGGACATCGGAACGCACACTGAGGGTGATGGCGGGAAGGCCCGCTTCGGCAAGTGCCGGAAGTGTGGCGTCCAGGCTTTCGGTGCAGAGAAACCCGATCGCTGCCTCGGCGCCGGCCGCAAGCAGCGCCTTGGTCAGCGCTTCATTACCGGCCGTATCGCAACTCTCTGGAATGACGACGATCTCACTGCCGCGATCGCCGGCCTGGAACGCGGCGCCATCGATGATCTGCTTGCCGAGAGGTGCAAACGGGCCTTCGACCGGCGCGACGACGGCCACCTTGATGCCGGCTGCCGCGGCGGGTGCGGCCTGTACCAGTCCGGCCACGACAAGGCTGGCGACGATCGATCGAAGCATTCATTTTCTCCGCTGCCGCATTTTCCCCGGATCAGGAGGGATCCTGACCCTGCGGCGAGCCCAAACATTGCCTTATCCGTGCCGGTCGCGACGGGCGCGCGGCACGGTAGTGGCCGCATGTTTTAAGGATGTGCCCTGCCGCGTCAAAGGAAAAGATGTGACTTCGGCCGCGGATGGTTCTATCCGCGTCGCTGCCGTGTCGCAGATCTGCAAGATTCTCCTTGCAGCGGGTTTCATATTTCCCGGTACTGTCTATGTATGTGGCTGACTTCGCTCGGAGAAAGAATTGTTGGACAAGAGCCGGCTGGACCCCATCAGTTACCGCGACGCCATGAGTCGCCTGGCCGGTCACGTGCAGATCATCACCGTGGCCGATGGTGTCGAGCGGCGCGGTGTCACGGTCACCGCATCCTGCTCCGTGTCCGACAGTCCGCCGACGGTTCTGGCCTGCCTCAACGGCGCCAATCCGCGCAATGAGATCTTCACGCGCAGCGACAGTTTCGCGCTCAATCTGCTTGGCGATGAACATCGCGCCATGGCACACGCTTTTTCCGGCCGCGATCAACTCGACATGAATCTGCGCTTTGCCCTTGGCAAGTGGACCAAGCTGACGACAGGCTCTCCGATCCTCACCAACGCGATCGCTTCGTTCGATTGCCGGCTCATCGAGGTGCAGACGATCGCCACGCATCTGGTGCTGTTCGGCGAGGTCGTCGATGTCGCCATCGGGCCGGCGCGGCCGCCACTCATTTATGTGGACCGCGGATACCACTCGCTATAAGTTTTACGTGGCGAGATTTCGTGCCCATCGAGACATGAGAAGATCGCCGTAAGCCTTTGAGTTGGAAGAGTGAATTCATTCGCTTTTCAACATCAAGTTATCGATTCGAGCCGTGGCGGAGGAGACATGGCGACACAGGCGACCACAGCCCTGCCGCAGTCCATCGAGGAGACGATGGCGCTGCTGGAGGCGCATGACTATCTCGCGGGAACGGCGCTGGCGACGGTGCTGTTTCTGGCGCTCAGGATGAAGCGCCCGCTCTTTCTCGAGGGCGAAGCAGGCGTCGGCAAGACCGAGATCGCCAAGGTTCTGGCAAAGGCGCTCGATCGGCCTCTGATCCGGCTGCAATGTTATGAGGGCCTCGACGTCGCCTCGGCCGTCTACGAATGGAACTATCCGGCACAGATGCTGGAAATCCGCCTATCGGAAGCAGCCGGCAAGGTCGATCGAAAACGGATCGAAAGCGATATCTTTTCCGAACGCTTCCTGATCCGCCGCCCGGTCCTGCAGGCAATTTCTTCCAGCGCGGGCCGCGCGCCTGTCTTCCTGATCGACGAGCTTGACCGGACAGATGAGGCCTTCGAGGCGTTCCTGCTCGAAGTTTTGTCCGATTTTCAGGTCACGATACCGGAACTTGGAACAATCCGGGCGGACGAACCGCCAATCGTCATCATCACCACCAACCGCACCCGTGAGATCCATGACGCGCTCAAGCGACGCTGCCTCTATCACTGGGTCGATTATCCCAAGGCGGCGCAGGAGCTGGAAATTATCCGCCGCAAGGTGCCCGGCTGCAACGCGACGCTGTCGCGCGAGGTCATCGCCTATGTGCAGCGGCTGCGGACGGTCGACCTCTTCAAGAACCCGGGCGTTGCCGAAACGATCGACTGGGCGACGGCGCTGACGGAACTCGACCGACTGGCGCTCGATCCGGAAACGATCGCCGATACGCTCGGAACATTGCTCAAGTACCAAGACGACATCGCCAGGATAGAGGGTGCCGAGGGGCGCAAGCTGCTCGCCGAAGTCAAGGCGGAACTGCTGGCAGCGGGCTGACGATGGAGGAGCGGGAGCAGCACAGGGATGGTGCCATTGTCCCGCCGCCAGGGGAAAGCGACGGCCGGCTTGCCGACAACATCGTCTTCTTCGCACGCGCCCTGCGTCGCGCCGGCATCAAGATCGGGCCCGGGGCGATTGCCGATGCCATCGATGCGGTGGCGCTGATCGGGATCGGCGGCCGGGATGCGTTTTACGCCGCACTGCAATGCGTCTTCGTGAAGCGCCATGAGGACCAGCCGGTGTTCGACGAAGCTTTTCGGCTGTTCTGGCGCTCGCGCGGCCTCGTCGAGAAGATGATCGCGATGATGTCGCCGCTGGCGCCGGAGCGCGAAAGCGAGCGGCAACAGCGGCGGGCCGGCGAGACACGCGTCAGCGATGCGTTGCTTTCCGGGCACGAAGCGGATCGACCGCCACGTGAGGAACCCGAGATCGATATCGATGCGCGCTTCACGGTTTCGGGCCGCGAGCTCCTGCGTCGGGCCGATTTCGCGCAGATGAGTGCTGCCGAACTTGCCGAGGCGAAACGCGCCCTTGCCGCGCTGACGCTGCCGATGGACCGTGTCGTAACCCGTCGCTTCCGCCCATCGAAGAGGCAGATCCGCATCGACCCGCGCGCCACCATGCGTGACGCGATGCGTTTCGGCGGGGAACTGATCCTGCCGCGGTTCCGGGAGCGGCGCGTGGTGCATCCGCCGCTCGTCGTGCTTGCCGACATCTCGGGCTCGATGAGCCAGTACACCCGCATCTTTCTGCATTTCCTGCATGCGTTGACCGAGGAGCGGCGGCGCGTGCACACCTTCCTGTTCGGCACACGGCTGACCAATGTCTCCCGCCAGTTGCGCAATCGCGATCCGGATGCCGCGATCGACGACTGCGTGGCTGCGGTGAAGGACTGGTCCGGCGGTACGCGCATTGGCGAAACGCTGCATGAATTCAACAGACGCTGGTCGCGGCGCGTGCTCGGACAAGGCGCCATCGTGCTGATGATCACCGATGGCCTGGAGCGTGACGATGTGGGCGATCTTGAAATCGAAATCGATCGACTGCACCGGTCCTGCCGCCGGCTGATCTGGCTCAACCCGCTGCTGCGCTTCGACGGCTTCGAGGCGCGTGCGCGCGGCGTCAGAGCGATGCTGCCGCATGTTGACGAATTCCGAGCGGTGCACAATCTTGAATCGATTGGGGAACTGGTGAAGGCGCTTTCCGGGCAGGGTTCCCGGCAGGCTGACCCGCGGCGGTTCCTCAGATCTTGATCGGTCCGGCGGGAGGGTGACAATATGCTGGAAGCTGCAAATGTTCTGGACCCGCTCGACATCGCCCAAGCCTGGATGAAGGAAGGGCGCAAGGTGGCGATTGCCACCGTGATCGAAACCTGGGGCTCGGCGCCGCGCCCCGTCGGCAGCCATCTGGTGATCGACGGCGACGGCAATTTTCAGGGCTCGGTTTCCGGCGGCTGCGTCGAAGGCGCCGTCATCACCGAAGCGGCAGATGTGATCGCTTCGGGCGCGCCAAGGATCCTCGATTTCGGCGTTGCGGACGAAACCGCCTGGCGCGTCGGGCTTTCCTGCGGCGGCAGGATTCGGGTCTTTGTTGAACGGGTCGAAGGCTAGCGATGGAACGGAGCATTCTTGAAGCACTCAATGCGGCGCGTTCGGCGCGTCGGGCGGTTGTCACTGTCAGCGCTCTAGCCGGCAGCAGCAGCCAGGTCTATCTCGAGGGCGATGATTGTCCGGATGTCTGGCGCGGCCCGGTCGCGCGCGCCCTGCAATCCGGCAAGGCCGGGATCATGGAGACGGAGCAGGGCTCTTTCTTCCTCAATGTCTACTTGCCGCCGCCACGCATTCTCGTCATCGGCGCCGTGCATATTTCACAGGCCTTGGCCCAGCTGGCGCCCGTTGCCGGTTTCGACATGACGATCATCGATCCGCGTACTTCCTTCGCAACGCCGGAACGTTTCGCAGGCGTCGAGCTCATCGCCGAATGGCCCGAGGATGCCCTGAAACAGAGGCCGCTCGACCGCTTCACCGCCGTGCTGGCCGTCACCCATGATCCGAAAATCGACGACGAACCAATCCGGGTCGCCCTTGCAGCCGGCTGTTTCTACGTCGGCGCGCTCGGCAGCCGGAAAACCCATGCGACACGGGTCGAACGGTTGCGACAGGCCGGTGTTTCCGATGTTGACATAGCCCGCATCCGCGCACCGATCGGCCTCGATATCGGTGCGGCGAGCCCGGCCGAGATCGCCGTCGCCATCCTGGCCGAAATCATCGAGGCGCTACGGCGCCGCGATACCAGCCATGTCAAAGGAGTGATTGCGTGAGGTTCGGGCCGGTCAAGACCAGCGAAGCGGAGGGCGCCATGCTGGCGCATGCGGTCAAGACGGATGAGATCCGGCTGCCGAAGGGTCACCGGCTTTCGCCCGCCGATATCGCCGCCTTGATCGCCTGCGGCACGCTGGAGGTGGTTGTTGCGCGCCTTGACCCCGGCGATCTCATGGAAGACGAGGCCGCAACGCGCATTGCGGCGGCAATTGCACCCGACCACCTGCGCTTCTCTCAGGCGGCAACCGGGCGTGTGAACGTCTACTCTCGGGTTGCCGGCCTCTTCGTCGCGAAGCGCGACACCGTCAACCGATTGAACCGCATCGATCCCGCCATCACGCTCGCCTGCCTTGCCGACCATGTGCCTGTGCAGGCCGGCGACATGGTCGCGACGATCAAGATCATTCCACTCGCCGTGGCCGGCCAACTCGTCGAGGAAGCACAGAAGCTGCTCCGGAGCCATGCCGCCTTCGAAGTAAAACCCTTTTCCGCGCGACGCGCAGCGCTAATAGCAACTCAGTTGCCGACACTGAAACCCCAGGTCATGGACAAGACGAAAACCATCCTGGCGGCTCGCCTGCGGCAATCGGGAAGCGAGCTTGTGACCGAGCGACGCGTCGCACACACGGAAGGCGCGGTCGCCGCGGCAATCGACGAACTCCAGGCCGACCATGACCTGCTGGTGGTCTTCGGTGCTTCCGCTGTCGCCGATCCGGATGATGTGATTCCCGCGGCGGTTCGTCGGGCAGGCGGCGTCGTCGATCATGTCGGCATGCCCGTCGATCCCGGCAATCTTCTCGTTCTTGGCCGTGTCGGCGAGATCCCCGTGATCGGGGCTCCCGGATGCGCCCGCAGCCCGCGCGAGAACGGATTCGACTGGATCCTCGACCGTATCCTCGCCGGCGAGTGGCCGAGCTTCGACGACATAACCGGCCTTGGCGTCGGTGGTTTGCTCGGCGAAATCCCGACCCGGCCGCAGCCGCGTGAAAAAGCAACGGCGTTGCCGTTGGGACCGGTCGAGATCGTCGTTCTGGCCGCCGGCCGCGCCAGCCGGATGGGACCGGACAGCGGGCACAAGCTGCTGGCGACCTTTGACGGCGTGCCGCTGGTTCGCCGCAGCGTCGAGGCAGCGATTGCTGCGGCCCCCGGCGGGGTTGTCGTGGTCACCGGCCACCGCGAGACCGATATCCGCGCTGCGTTGGAGGGTCTGCCCGCGAAGCTCGTCTCGAATCCAGACTACATGTCCGGAATGGCCTCATCTCTGACGATTGGACTTTCGGCCATCAACGAGCGATCCGCGGGCATGTTGGTCATGCTCGCCGACATGCCGGGCGTCAGCAGCGGCGATCTGCGCAGGTTGCTCGATCGTTTTGCGGCCGAAGGCGGCCGCGCCGTCATTCGGGCAACCGCCGATGGGCAACGCGGCAATCCGGTCATCCTGCCGCGGCAAACCTTTTCCGCTGTCCGTCTTTTGGTTGGAGACGTTGGCGCAAGGCACATCATCGAGAAGTGCGGACTGCCGGTCATCGATGTCGAGCTTGGTTCGGCGGCGCGGCTTGATCTCGACACGCCGGAGCAGATTGTGGCTGCCGGCGGTATCCTGGAGGAATGAACGCGTGGACAATGCTGCCATCGAGGAGATGTTCGAGACGCTGGGGCCGGTGACCATCAAGCGGATGTTCGGCGGCAAGGGGATCTATTGCCAGGGCATCATCTTCGCACTCGAGGTGGACGGAGAAATCCTCCTGAAGGGGGACGAGCAGACGGCGCCGACCTTCGAGGCGGCCGGCTCCCGGCAATGGGCCTATGATGGCAAGGGCAAGCCGGTGAAGATGCCCTATTGGAGCATACCGGACGACGCCTTTGACGACCCCGACGAGATGGCGCGCTGGGTGCGGCTTGCCTATGAAGCAGCGTTACGATCGAGAAAATAGAGGATAAACCCGCCGGCGGAGGCAATCCGCGACGACTGCGCCGCTAGAGGATCCCGCTCTCAAGTGGAATCACTGGAGGCGGAAAGATGCTCTATAATCAAAGTGCTAGAGCGTCCTTTGTGCCTTCGCTTGAACGCACGGCGCTCTTGTGCTCCAGCCTGCGCAACGCATCGACTGCGTCGGCCGTAAAACGTGACAGCGGCTGGGGCAGGGCATCGAGATCGAACCAGCCGAGAGCGGAAAGCTTGTCCGGCTCGGTGAGTTCAGGCTCACCGATAAAGTCCCGGGTCACATAGATCATCGAGATCCAGTGCTGGCGGTCAGCCTCGATCACCTGTTCGCTGAGGCAGAGGAACTCGCTCGAACGGATCTGGAGGCCGCTTTCCTCTTCGGCCTCGCGCCGCGCTGCGGCTTCCGAGCGTTCCATATGATCGACCTTGCCGCCGACGATGTTCCAGTGCTCGGCTTCAGGCGCGTTAACGCGCTTGTAGAGCAGGATCTTGCCGTCGCGCACGATTGCAAGTCCGCAGCCGAGACCCGGAAAATCGATGCCCGGCAGGCCCATAGGTTTAATCAGGCCTTGCCGGCAATCAGCATGAAAGCGGGGATTTCGTCGCCGAAGCCAACGGGCGTCGGGCCGTCATCATAGTCGCGGCGGTGACGGTTGCGGCGATCGCGATTGTCATCGTTGGCCGGGTTCGATGCGCGCACCGGACGATCGGCGCGGTTGTTCTGTCCCTGCTTGTTTTCTGCGCTGCGTGCCGGTTTCACCGATTCCGCCCTTTCCACGACTGTTGCAACTTCGGCCTCACTATCGACACGCACGGTATCGGATTTATGATCGGCGCGAGCCCTCGAGCCGCGATCCCCATCTTTTTTCCGGTCCTTGCGGCCATCGCGATCGCGACCGCGATCGCGGCGACCGCTGTCGTGGCTTTCCATCGGCTCGGGCAAATTGGAAAGGTCGCCGTTCAGCCATTCGACCTTCTGGCCGATCAGCTTCTCGATCGCATCGGAGAACTTCGTGTCGCGCTTGGTCACAAGCGTGAAGGAGGCGCCAGAGCGACCGGCACGGCCGGTGCGGCCGATCCGGTGAACATAGTCTTCCGCATGGATCGGAACGTCGAAGTTGAAGACATGGCTGACATCGGGGATGTCGAGGCCGCGGGCAGCAACATCGGATGCAACGAGCAGCGTGATATTGTTGTCCTTGAAGCCGGCAAGCATGGCCATGCGCGAGCGCTGGTCCATGTCACCATGCAGGGCGCCGACCGAGAAGCCATGACGCTCGAGCGACCGAAAGAGGTCGGCGACATCCTTCTTGCGGTTGCAGAAGATGATGGCGTTCTTCAGATCGTCCTGGGCGCGAATCAGATCGCGCAGCACCGCGCGCTTTTCGTAATCCTTGGCGTGCGCCGCGACGAAGCGCTGTGTCACCGTCTGTGCCGTGGAGGCCGGGCGGGCGACTTCGACGCGCTCCGGGTTCTGCAGGAAGCGATCGGCGAGCTTCTGGATTTCCGGCGGCATGGTCGCCGAGAAGAACAGAGTCTGACGCGTGAACGGGATCATCTTGGCGATGCGTTCGATGTCGGGAATGAAGCCCATGTCGAGCATGCGGTCGGCTTCGTCGATGACCAGGATCTCGACGCCGGTCATCAGCAGCTTGCCGCGCTCGAAGTGATCAAGCAGGCGGCCGGGCGTGCAGATCAGAACGTCTGCGCCGCGCTCGAGCTTGCGATCCTGCTCATCGAACGAAACGCCGCCGATCAGAAGCGCGATGTTGAGCTTGTGGTTCTTGCCGTACTTGTCGAAGTTCTCCGCGACCTGGGCGGCGAGTTCGCGCGTCGGCTCCAGGATGAGCGTGCGCGGCATGCGGGCGCGCGCGCGGCCCTTTTCCAGCAGCGTCAACATCGGCAGCACGAACGAAGCGGTCTTACCCGTTCCCGTCTGGGCGATGCCCAGAATGTCACGACGCTGCAGGGCCGGCGGAATGGCGCCAGCCTGGATCGGGGTCGGGATTGTGTAGCCCGCATCGGTGACAGCGGAGAGAACTTTTTGGCTCAGGCCAAGGTCAGCAAAATTGGTCAAAGGGAAATCTGTTTCCGTTCCGGTTCAATAGAACACTGATCGATCGATGGAAAACGCACGAGACGTGGCCGCGCTCATAAGCTGAACGTCGCTGAAAGTCAAGAAATCCAGCACGTTGAAGCAGCAAAAGGTAAATAGTGGCGAATCTGTCGCATTTCTTGTCAAGCCGCGCAAGACCTGGAGACAGCCAAACGACCCGTCAGTTCATGTAGGAGGCGAGCTTCCGGCTGGCATCGAGAAAGCGCATGGGATCCACCGCCTCGCCATTCAGGCGGATTTCATAATGAAGGTGCGGACCGGTGGAACGACCCGTATTGCCGGACTTGGCAATGACTTCACCTTCCGTCACCTGGTCGCCAACCTTCACCAGAACGGCGGAAAGGTGGGCGTATCGGCTCGACACGCCGTTTCCGTGGTCGATTTCGACCATGTTCCCGTAGCCGCCGGTCAGGCCGGCATTCGTCACGGTGCCGGGCGCGGCCGCGCGAATGCGCGTGCCGACCGTCGCGCGGAAGTCGATGCCGGCATGGAGCGCCAGGCGACCGAGGAACGGATCAAGACGGTTGCCGAAGTCGCTGGTGATGTCGCTCGCCGGAGACGGGTTGCCGAACGGCAGCGCGCGGACCTGCGCCCGCGTCCGTTCCAGTTCCAGAAGAGCCGTATCGAGAGCCGCCAGCGACTGGCCGAACTCGTCATCATTCGCCGGTTCGACGAACGGGCCGCCAATGGCGCTATCGACAGAGTCAGACGTCGCGACGGGGACCATTGCTGCGACATCGCCGACCGGCAGGTCGACGCCGGTCCGACCGACGATCGAGCGAATCGCACCCGACGTCTTTGCAGCACCATCCGTCAGTTGCTTCAGTCGCGCCATTTGTTCGAGTTCGACGTCCTTCAGCGACAGCGTCACTTTGGAGAATATCCGGTCGGCACGGTCCGAGGTCGATTCGGCCGCATCGGGTGCGGCATAGGCGAGGGGAGCGGGACGAATTGCACCGGTGACCGACGCGCCGCTCAGGCCCATCAATTTCTCGATCGCCTTTACGCCGCCGCTGCTGGCGTCGGCCCGTTTCTCAAAGGCGAGGGGTTCAATCTCCGGGGTCCCGTTGCTTTCCGTCGTCAGGCCGGAACTTTCGGCCCTTTCGACCAGGGCGCCGAGCTTTCCGTTGCGCGAGGTCAGCGCCATCTGCTGGCGCAGCAGCTTCTCGACCTTTTCTTCGACCACCTGCTGGTCGAGCAGTTGCCGGCTGGTGACGCGATCGACCTGCGCTCTCAATGCCGTGATTCGATCCTCGTATTCGTGCTGCATTCGCGCCTGGCGGGCGATCGTGCCGCCGATGAGATCGTCGCGCAGGACCAGATAGGATGTGGCCGCGAGATAGCCGATGCTGCAGACGCCGGCGAAGGATACGGCGATTGCCGCCATCCAGGGACGAACCGTCATGTGGCGAACCTTGTCGCCACTTGCCAGTATCAGAACGTGATTTTCCTTACGTTTTCCGAAGGCACGATTTGCCGAACGTCCAGACACCCGTTCTCTCCCGCCATGTGCGCGTTGCCTCGCATCACCTGCGGATCATTACACTTCGTTAGGGTTAACAATTGGTAAGGATGATTGCGGTTGCGTGATGCGGCTATCGGTTGGTCGAGGCGGTCATCGAGCGATAAAAGGACGGCGTCAGGCCTGCCTCGGCGCGGGCAATGTCGTTGAACGGTGCCTTCAATGGTCCGCGAAAATTGGCGCGCACCAGCGCCTGGAAGGTCACCGCGGGATCCTTCTTCTCGCGGGCGCAGAGGAAACGGAACCATTTGGCACCGACGGCAACATGGCCTTTCTCGTCTTCGTAGATCACATCCAGAACGGCGGCGCTCTCGACGTCGCCGGTTTCGCGCATCTTGGCCTGAAGGGCCGGCGTCACATCGAGACCGCGCGCTTCGAGAATGAGCGGCACCACGGCAAGGCGGGCCGTCAGGTCGTTGCGGGTATCGTGCGCCGCTTGCCAGAGCCCGTCATGGGCAGGCATGTCGCCATAGTCTGCACCGAGATCGTTCAGCCGCTGCCGGACCAGCCGGAAGTGCTTGGCCTCCTCGAAGGCGACGCGCATCCAGCCGTCAAAGAAGGAATTGGGCACCGGCTCGGTCGCAAAGCGGGCGACGATATCGAGGGCCAGGTCGACGGCGTTCAACTCGATATGGGCGATCGAGTGCAGCAAGGCGATGCGGCCCTTGAGGGAACCGAGCGACCGCCGCTTCACCTGCGTCGGCGGTGTCAGTACGGGCTTGTCCGGCCGCCCGGGGCGAACTGGAACGGGTCGGTCGAGCGGCGAGCGCAGCGACAGCGTGCGGCGCTGCCAGCGCCGTGCCGTTTCTTGCGCAAGCGCCGTCTTGACCTCGAGGTCGGCGGCGCGAATCGCTTCGACTGCGCCGCCCCGCAGGCTGTGAAACACGGGCAATTCGGTCATGGGTTTCCTCAGAGGGCCTTTGCGGCGGCCAGGACCTCCTGGGCGTGACCGTCGACCTTCACCTTTTCCCATACCCTGACGACGACGCCGTCGGCGCCGATCAGGAAGGTGCTGCGTTCGACGCCCATGTACTTGCGGCCGTACATCATTTTCTCAACCCAGACGCCGTAGGCAGTCACCACCGCCTTTTCCTCGTCGGCAGCGAGCGTCACTGTGAGGTTGTGCTTCTTGGCGAAGCGATCGTGCTTTTTCACCGAATCGGGGGAGAGGCCGATCAGCGTTATGCCGGCTGCGGCAAACTCTTCGGCAAGTTCGGAGAACGAGATCGCCTCCAGCGTGCAGGCCTGCGTATCGTCCTTCGGATAGAAAAACAGCACGACGGGGCGGCCGCGAAAGGCGGAAAGCGAGATCGTGCCGCCGCCATCGCGCGGCAGCGTGAAGTCGGGAGCGACATCTCCGGGAGCGGGTCTTGCCATGATTAAACCTTCCTTCTGCCAAGTTTTGCAGACAATCGGACGCTACTGCATGTGGCCCTTGATCGTTGCCGATCAATGCGAAATCTGCGGCAACTCAAAGTTCTACAGCGACTTCTGCGCGCCTCTTAAGGCACGCCGCGCTGTAGGGCATATCGAAATTCGTCGACTGCCGTCCAGCGCATTTGTGCTAGATTCGACAGGTTTCGGACGGCGTCAGCCGCTACGAAACGTTGCAGTCGCTCGCCCGCGCGATTCCCGTTGAGGGTGGTGGCTTTCCACAGCATGGTCCCGCGTCTCATGGTGACTCTGCACGACGACATGTGGTCTACAGGAAACGAGAACCAGCCGTCCGCAACGATTGAAAAAAAGGCGCGGCGAAAAAGCTCGTATCGAACGGAGGACGTCCACGCTGATGAGTGAGATCCGCGGCGAAAAAGTCGGCTTTCGCAAGAAAGACATCGTCGCGCTGCATGCGTTGCCTTCGGCGCAGGCTCACGATCCCATGATCGTGCACGCACCACGCAAGCGCGCCCTGCTGCGTCTCTGTGCCAAGATTGCCCTGTCCATATCCCTGCTCGCCCTCATCATAGGGGCGATCCTCGTGACCGTGATCGAAAGCGGCATGATGGACAGCACGCTGAACGCGCGTGCCCGGACGGCCCTCAATGCTGCGCTCGGAGACGCCTACCGCGCCGACGTCGGCAGCACGGTCGTGCGCGTGACGGCAAGCGGCGCGATTGCGCTCAAGGCCCGCGAGGTGGCGCTCAGCGAAGCGGCATCCGGCCAACCCGTCGCGAAGCTTCGCTCGATCTCGATCGCACTCGACCCATTGGCGCTGATGACCGGCCGCATCGCCGTCTCCAGCCTTGAAGCGGAAGGCGGCGATTTCGATACCGGGCTCCTTCCTCGGGGCGAGCCGCTCGATCTCACCAAGATCCGTATCGCCGATGTCGGCGATGCGCTCGAGGCCCTGTTCTCCCATGTCGACCGCATGTCGCAGATGGCGGCCGGGCGGGGCAGCCAGACCGTAACACTCTCCGACTTCAGTTTTTCCGTCGTCGGCGCCCGCAACCGCGTCGTTCCGGTCGTCGCCTCCGCACTCGAATTCAACCGGGATGCCAGCGGTTCGATGAGCGTCAAGGGCAGCGCCACCGTCGATGGTGTCGAGGTCGATATCACCGCCGACGCGCTTGGCCAGAGAGGGCACGTGACCGGCTTTGATGCGGCGATCACCAATCTGCCTCTCGCGCCGTTCTTCTACCACGGCAAGTCGGGTGCGGAGCAGGCCTTTGGCATCGACGCGACGGCAGGGCTGACGTTGAACGCGACGCGGGCAGTCGGGGAGGCGAAGCCGGATCTGCGCGTGGCAGTGCGCACCTCCAAGGGCACCTTCCATGCCGGCGGCCTCGTCTCGACGCTCAATCCGTCGCAAATGGACATCGCCTATGATTTCGGGCGCTCCGCGGTCGAGATCCTGCCATCGGTCGTCAAGATCGGCCGCTCGACCTTTCCGTTCACCGGCGCGGTCATCGACCTCGACAAACTTGCCGGCGCCACGGACAATGGCTTCGTGATCGATCTCCTCCTGAAGAACGCAAGCTCGGCCCCGGAAGACGTCACCGATCAGCCGCTGACCTTCGATGCCAAGGCAAGCGGCCGGTTCACCGCAGACACCCACCGGTTGATCTTCGATCAGCTCGCCGTGTCGAGCCCGCTTGGCTCGATGTATGGCTCGCTTTCGGTCGCCTTCGGCAAGACCTCGCCGCAGATCAGCTTTGCCGCCGTCAGCGACCGCATGGAGGCGACGGCCGTCAAGCAGTTGTGGCCGTGGTGGATCGCCAAGGGCGCTCGCCGTTGGGCGATCGGCAACCTCTTCGGCGGCATAGTCACCAATGCGCGCATCGAAGTGTCAGTTGCCGAAGGCCGGATTGCCAACAACGAAGGGGAGTTGAAGCTCAACGAACAGGAGCTCAACATCAACTTCGACATCGACGACACCCGCATCAACATAACCGGCGAGATACCGCCGCTGCGCGACACCTCCGGCAAGTTCAAGCTGAGCGGCCAGCGCATGACGGTTGAGATCGGGCAGGGCACCGCCTATTTCCCGTCGGGACGGTCCGTGGCGCTCAACGGCGGCGACTTCATCCTCCCCGATGTCTACACCAAGCCGCTGATGGCGGAGATGAAGATCGAGGTTGGAGGTGCTGCGGATGCGATTGCCGAACTCGTCACCTACAAACCGATCCAGGCACTGCAAAAGACGTCGCTGCTGCCGGAGGACTTCAGCGGTCCTCTCACCGCGCTTGTCGGTGCGCGCTTCGGCCTGATCTCGGACCAGCGCCCGCCCAAGCCGCTGTGGCAGGTGGAGATGCAACTGGACAAGGTCAGCGTCAACAGGGCGTTCTATGGCCGGCCGGTATCCGACCTCGTCGGAACGTTCCGGGTCGACAATCAGCAGGCCGTGCTCGATGCCGACGCGCAACTGGAGGGCGCCAAGGTCAGCATTGCGTTGACGGAACCGGTCGATAGCGATTCGAAGGTCAAGCGCTCGCGTGAGATTTCAGGCACCTTGGACCAGGGTGTCTGGCAGAAGCTGGCGCCGGGCCTGTCGAAGATCGTCTCCGGACCGATCAGTGCCGACGTGACGATTGGCGATCAGGATCGGGTAGAGGCGAAGATCGGGCTCGCAAAGGCCGCTCTGTCCTTGCCGTGGATCGGCTGGAGCAAAGGAGCCGGCATTCCGGCGGAGGCGCGTTTCACGGCGAGCAAGTCTAATGACACCGTCGTCATCACCGATTTTGCCGTCGCCGGAGACGGTTTCGGTGCACGGGGTGATCTGCAGGTGGACGGCGGCGGACTGGTCTCCGCCCGCCTCGACAACGTCCGACTGGCCCAGGGCGACGACTTCAAGGTTTCGGTCGACCGCGGCAAGGGGGGCTATACGGCCACGCTCAGCGGCGCAGCTGCAGACATCAGGCCGATCCTCGCGCAGATGAAGGCGGGAAGCGACCAGAGCCAGGGCGGCGGCGACGACATCACCATCAAGGCCCAGCTCGATCGCGTCACCGGCTTCAACGGCGAATCCCTGTCGAATGTGAACCTGGTCTATGCCGAACGCGGCAGCCAGATCGAGGACGTCAATCTTTCGGCTGTCACCGGCAGCGGTCAGGCGCTTGTCGCCCGGATCGCCAAGGCCGGCGCCGATAATACGCTTGAGCTGACCGCAGGCGACGCCGGCGCGCTGGCACGCTTTGCCGATATCTACCAGAACATGCGCGGCGGCCTGCTCAATCTCAAACTGCGCGATCGTGGCGGGCGTTCCTGGCGCGGTAGCGTCGACATCCGCAAGTTCCAGCTCGTCGGTGAACAACGCCTGCAATCGATGGTGTCGACGCCAACAGGCTCCGACGGGCGAAGCCTCAATCAAGCGGTCCGCCGCGACATCGACGTGAGTTCGGCCCGCTTCGAGCGCGGTTTCGCCCAATTGGCGCTCGACCGCGGCGCGATCCGCGTTGACGGCGGCGTGTTGCGCGGAACCGATGTCGGCGCGACCTTCCAGGGGACGGTGCGCGACAACAACGGCATCATGGATATGACCGGCACCTTCATGCCGGCCTATGGCCTGAACCGTATCTTTGGCGAATTGCCGCTGATCGGTGTTCTGCTTGGCAACGGCCGCGATCGTGGCCTGCTCGGCATCACCTTCAAGCTCAACGGCCCCTTCAATCAGCCGAAGCTGACGGTCAATCCCCTGTCGATCATCGCGCCGGGCGTCTTCCGCAGCATCTTCGAGTTCCAATGAAAAAGGCCGGCGCGAAGGCCGGCCTCAGTCGTCTATTCGTTGTGGCTCGGCTTAGGCCGGGCGCACGAGGATGTGCTTCTTCTTGCCGAGCGACAGCTTGACGACATTATCGGCGGTGACGTCACCGATGCCGATCAGGCGGCGCTCGTCGCTGACCGCCTCGTCGTTGATCCTGACGGCACCGCCCTGGACATGGCGACGGGCTTCGCCGTTAGAAGCGGCGAGGCCGGCGCGCACGATCAGCGTCAAAAGCCCGAGGCCGGCTTCGAGCTCGGCGGTCGGGATTTCGACCGAAGGCAGGTTGTCGGCGAGCGCGCCTTCCTCGAAGGTCTTGCGCGCGGTTTCCGCCGCCTGCTCGGCGGCCGGGCGGCCGTGCAGCATGGCGGTGATCTCCGTCGCCAGGATCTTCTTGACCTCGTTGATCTCGGAGCCACCAAGCTTCGACAACCGCACGATCTCGGCCATCGGCAGCGTCGTATAGAGCTTCAGGAAGCGGGTGACGTCCGCGTCCTCGGTGTTGCGCCAGTACTGCCAGAAGTCATAGGCCGACAGCATATCCGGGTTGAGCCAGATCGCGCCGTTGACCGACTTGCCCATCTTGGCGCCCGACGACGTCGTCAACAGTGGCGAGGTCAGCGCGTAGAGTTGCGGCGTGCCCATACGGTGGCCGAGGTCGATGCCGTTGATGATGTTGCCCCACTGGTCCGATCCGCCCATCTGCAGGCGGCAGCCGGTGCGCTTGTGCAGTTCCACGAAGTCGTAGGCCTGCAGGATCATGTAGTTGAACTCGAGGAACGACAGCGATTGCTCGCGATCGAGCCGCGTCTTGACGCTGTCGAAGGACAGCATGCGGTTGACCGAGAAGTGACGGCCGACGTCGCGCAGGAACTCGAGGTAGTTGATGCCGAGCAGCCAGTCGGCGTTGTTGATCATCAACGCGTCCTTGGGGCCGTCGCCATAGGTGAGATAGTTGGAGAAGACCGTCTTGATGCTGGCGATATTGGCTTCGATCGTCGCCGGCGTCATCAGTTGGCGCGCCTCGTCCTTGAAGGACGGATCGCCCACCATGCCGGTGCCGCCGCCCATCAGCGAGATCGGCTGATGGCCGGTCGCCTGCATCCAGTGCAGCATCATGATCTGAATGAGACCGCCGGCATGCAGGCTCGGTGCGGTCGGGTCGAAGCCGATATAGGCCGTCACGATTTCCTTCCGGAACAGTTCATCCAGGCCAGACTCGTCGGAGATCTGGTGGATGAAACCACGCTCGCTGAGGGTGTGAAGGAAATCGGACTTGAAACCGGACATGATCTGTCTCTCTTGCGGGGAAGTTTTTGAACGAACGGGCGTTTAGCACTGTTTCCGCGCATAATCACTTCAAAAGTGATTCTGGAAATGTTGACGGCATGACACGGACAAGAACGGCAATCGGCCTGATGAGCGGCACGAGCATGGACGGCATCGACGTCGCCATGCTGAGGACCGACGGCGAAGACATCGTCGAGCGCGGCCCCTCCGCCGGCTTTGCCTATGACGCCCGCTTTCGCGACCGGCTGAAGCAGGGACTGGTCGACGCAAAGACGATCACGCAACGGGATCAAAGGCCCGGCGCGCTGTCGCAGCTTGAGCGCGACCTGACGCTGCGGCATGCCGAAGCAGTCAAAGCCTTCCTGCAGCAAAACGACCTGTCGCCGACGGCTATCGACGTGATCGGCTTCCACGGGCAGACCGTGCTGCACCGTCCCGACGAAGCCCTGACGGTACAGATCGGCGACGGCCCGCTGCTTGCCGGCGAAACGGCTATTGACGTCGTCTACGACATGCGCGCCAACGACATGGTGCATGGCGGGCAGGGCGCGCCGCTGATCCCCGCCTATCACGCCGCTCTGGCGCGGGGTGCAGCCGGTCTCGCGGCGCCGGTCGTCTTCGTCAATATCGGCGGCATTTCCAACCTGACCTTCATCGGCGCGGGCGAAACGCTCGTTGCCTATGACAGCGGCCCGGGCAACGCGCTGATCGATCAATGGGTCGAGGCACATGCCGGCATTCCCTTTGACCAGGGCGGCATGATCGCCAGCGAGGGCGCCGTTCTTCCCGATCTCGCGGAGCGCTACCTCGCCAATCCCTTTTTCACCGCGAAGCAGCGCCGGTCGCTCGACCGAAACGATTTTGCGCCGCCGACGGGAAGCGACGCCGGTCTTGCCGACGGCGCCCGCACGCTTGCCCATGTGACCGCAGCGGCGATCCTCAAGTCGGCCGTACACCTGCCGCAGCGGCCATCGACCTACATCATCTGCGGCGGCGGCCGCCTCAATCCGGTGATCATGCGCGACCTCGCGGCGCTCGCCAAGGAAGAGGGTGCAGCGGTGCTGCCGGCGGAGGACGCCGGCTTTAACGGCGATTCCATGGAGGCCGAGGCCTGGGCCTATCTCGCCGTAAGATCGCTGCAGGGCTTGCCGCTGACCTATCCGGGAACGACCGGGGTCCGGCGGCCTGTCACGGGCGGAAAACAAGCCGCCAGACCTGCTCGCTGATAGGCCCGAAACGGTATATGCTATCCACCGAATGGATTAATCAATTCTTCGCATCGGCCAATTAGGATCGGCCTCCGCGACCACCGGAGGTGGCGAAAGGCGGCTAGCCGCAGGACGAAGGTTTCGGGTTCTTCGATGGGTGGTGCGATCTCTCTGCTGGCTGTGAACTTTATCATTGCGCAGATTTTCACGGTCGCATTCCTCACCATTGCCGTAAAGAGCCGACAGCG